>JASFOT010000017.1:0-13175 GCA_050116375.1 Gammaproteobacteria bacterium
ATCCACGTCTTCGTCGATTCTCGCGCTAGCGGCATCGAGCTGCCGCAACTCGAACAGCTGCTCGATCTGGGTGGCGATCACCCAGGGCTGTCGGGCCTGGCGGGTGACCGGATCGAATCCGGCGGTCATGGGCAGAGTGCTGAGAAGCGCCACCACCGGCCGGTCCGGATGGGCGAGCGTATAAATCAGCTTGGCCACGTCGTATTCGAGGAAAGGCTCTCGATCCGGCTGAAAGAAGGTGATGACCTCCAGGTCGTCAACGGCATTCGTGCCCGCTATGCCGAAATAGATCGGATCCCCGCCGGCGGCGAGGCTGATGGACTGGAGACCGTACTGGGCGGCTCGATCCTCTTCCTCGGAAAACGGTAGCGGATCCAGCTCGGTAAGTCTGATCTTGCCACCGGATTTCAGGGCGATCTCCTGCAGGAGTTCCCGCACCCGTTTGGCGTATGTCCGCAGGTAAGGGATGTTTTCCGTCGCCCTGTCCGAAAAGAAGTAATACAGGTTTACCGGCTCCTCGATGTCCGCCAGGATATTTTCAGTCCCCTCGGAGATCGTGTAGAGCTTGTGCTCGGTGAGGTCCAGACGGACCCCTTTGAAAAGCACGTTACTGAGAACCGTGAGGGCGAGAAACAGGACCGCGAGGATGACAAGCGCCGAGCCGCCCAGAGATCGTTTTTCTTTCGTTGTCATGATCTCCTGTCTCCTAGTCCGCTTTCTTGATGTCCAGCACCACGGTATTCGCGGCGAGCCAGAAGCCTATGACCAGCATGAAATAGATCACCGCTCTGAGGTCGACCAGGCCCCGTGACAGGGTGGAGAAGTGGGTCATGAAGGACAGGGAGGCCACCGCATCCACGAATGACTGGGGTGCCCAGCCCTGGAAAAGGTCGAGGACGATGGGAAACCCGGACAGGAGGAAGCCGAAGCAGACCACCACCGTCAGTATGAAGGCGATAACCTGGTTCCGGGTCGCCGCCGAGATACAGGCGCCGATGGCCAGGAAGGCGCCTGCCATCAGCAAACTGCCGAGATAGCCCGCCAGGACGACACCGTTGTCCGGGTCGCCCAGATAGTTCACGGTTATCCAGATGGGGAACGTCAGGGCCAGCGCCAGCGCGCAGAAACACCATGCGGCGAGAAACTTGCCGAGGACTGCCTCGAAGACCGTGACGGGCAGGGTCATCAGCAGCTCGATGCTGCCCGATTTGCGTTCCTCGGCCCAGAGGCGCATGGAAACGGCCGGTACCAGGAACAGATAGAGCCACGGGTGGAACGTGAAGAAAGGTTCCAGGTCCGCCTGGCCGCGCTCGTAAAAGTTGCCCAGATAGAAGGTGAATGCGCCCGCCAGTATCAGAAACATGACGATGAATACATAGGCCACAGGCGTGGCGAAATAGGCCGACAGCTCCCGTCGGAAGATGATTCCCGTGTTCCTCACGTTCGAGCCTCCTCTTCCCCGGCGGTCGTGATCTGGCGGAAGACCTCGTCCAGCTGACCTCTCTCGATATGCAGCTCATCGACCTGCCAGCCCCGCTCCAGGGCCAGCCGGCCGACGGCGGGAAGCAGGCTTTCCCCCTGCCTGGGAAGCACCGTGATGGTCTCGTCGGGCCCAATCTCCACGCGGTCCACGTCGGCCAGATTCTGCAGGGCGGATTGCGCTTCCCCTGTCGCCGTCCCCGTTACCCGGATGGTGACCGCGTTATGGCGATTCGACCGGGCCTCCAGCGAATCCGGCGTGTCGTCCGCCAGAATGCGGCCGTGGGCGATGATGATGGCCCGGTTACACACCGCGTGTACCTCTTCCAGGATATGGGTCGAGATGACGATGATCTTGTCCTCGGCCATCTCCCGGATCAGGGATCGCACCTCGTGCTTCTGGTTGGGGTCGAGACCGTCGGTCGGCTCATCGAGAATCAGCACCCGCGGATCATGGACGATGGCCTGCGCCAGCCCCACTCGCCGCCTGTAACCCTTGGACAGATTGTCGATCGGCTGGTCCAGTACCGGCTCCAGGTGCAGGCGATCGATCACTTCCTCCAGTCGTTTCGCTTTGTTCGAACCGCGAAGCTCGCGGATGTCAGCCACGAAATCGAGAAAACTCCGTGCCGTCATTTCCCCGTAGCTCGGCGCTCCTTCCGGCAGGTAGCCAATCTGCCGCTTTGCCTCCACCGGCTGGGATTCCACGTCAAAGCCACAGATTCGCGCGCTGCCGGAGGTCGGGCTCAGGAAGCCCGACAGCATCTTCATGGTGGTGGATTTCCCGGCTCCGTTGGGTCCCAGGAAACCCAGCACCTCGCCCTGCGAGACCGTAAAGCTAAGCTCGTCTACGGCGAGCAGGTGGCCATAGCGCTTCGTGAGTCGATCTGTCTCGATCATGAAGGCAGCTCCGTGTCTTGAAATACGGGAGACGACGGTTGTCGCTCCCTCGTCGTGCGGCCCACTCTTTTACCATGCTCCGCCATATTTTCAAGGACCGTGGCGGCGTCCGGTGCCGCCCCGCCCCGAACCCGGCTGATGAGCGGGATCAGTCAGCCCGGCCGAGCTTCAGCAGGCGCTGTCGAAGCTCTGTGTCAAGCCGCGACTTGCAGCGCCTGCCGTAATCGTAGGCAACGATGCGGCCGAAGCCCTCTGCAGCCACCCGGCCGTGGGCGTGACTGAATACGGCATGCCCCATGGTGAATTGCTCCTCTTGCACCTCTTCGATCCAGGAGGCAACCGTCACGGTGTCCGGATAGGTGAGGGGAATACGAAAGCGGCAGTCTGTGGCGGCGAGAATCGGGCCAATGCCGCTGGCCGCCTCGCGATCAGCGAAGTCTGCCTTTTCGAAAAGCGCTATGCGTGCTGTTTCGAAGTAGCGGAAATAGGCGACGTTGTTGACGTGCCCGAAGGCGTCCATCTCGCCCCAGGCCACGGGGATGTCTCGTGTGACCGGATGGCGTTTACGGAACAGGGCAAGTCCTTCACCAGACACGATCAGCCGCGCTCGCGCACCACCAGCTGCGGTCCTCCCCGGGGCCCGAACACGTGTTTGGCAAAAACACCGTATACATGACCGCAGCCGTCGCAGTACACGATGTTGAACCAGGCCTTTCCATCCCGGGACTTTTCCTGGCTGTCGGTGGTCACCAGGTGACTGACGCCCACTACTCCGCAATCAGGGCACTTGGGTTCGGCCATTTCAGCCGGTCCTCCCTTGCAAATTACTCGTCTGGATTGTCCCGCTCGACACGCTCGATCACGAATGTCGGCCGGTCGCCCTTCCGATAGTAGACAAAGCGGCCGGTCAGTTCCTCGATACGGCTCTCGCGCGCCGTTTCGTCCTCGAACCACTGAAACTGGTGCCAGTCGTCGCCCAGAACCTGTCTCATGGGGTCGCCCTCGGGAAGGCTCAGGCGAATTCCAAAAGTCTTCTTCGGGACGCGACGCAGCCCGGCGCGACGATTGTGCGCGTGACAGATTTCCATCTTCGGCATCCTGTAGGGACAAGGTGGATGGACCATAGCGCCAAGCCGACCTTGCGGGCAAGACTCAGGGGAAATGCCGGTCACCGGCTCCTTCCCGGTCTCTCCATCTCAGCAGTTTCCGGGTGATAAAAATATACACCGGCTTTCCCAGGCCCATCCAGGCGCTGGACAGCATTCCGGGACGAGCCAGGATCGCGTTTTCCCTGGCGGTCAGATGCTCAGCGCAGTAATAACGCTTGTGCTTGAGTGTATGGCGCACGTCTTCCCTGCCGAGAATGCGGAACAGACGGCCACGCCGCGGAGGGGCCCACGCAAGCTGGAAGTCGATCAGCGCCGGCCGTCCATCCGGCCGGACCAGCCAGTTTGGCTCCTTGGCCAGATCGTTGTGGACCACGCCGGCGGCATGGAGTCGCCGGACCAGGGCAGACGCCTGGGCGAAATAGGCGGCGTCGCGGGGCCGTGCAATCTGCATCGGCCGGCCTTCCAGCCAGGTCCTCAAAAGAATGCCGTGACGCCAGGAGATGAGCTGCGGCACGTCTCGAAAGCCCTGCAGGCGGGCAAGCGCCCTGGCTTCCCTCGCCGCCAGCCAGCGTGCCAGCGGCCGGGTCCACCAGCGGGCCCGGCAGGTATCCCGCCGCACCGCCAGCCGGGCCGGCTCGCCGGCCAGGCGCACCAGTTCCACCCGGCCGAAAAGATCCTGTTTCAGCAGCCGCTGGGCAGGCAGTGGGTCACATGGCTCGGTCATCGGTGTTCCGGTAGCGGCCGACAGGTCGCGGCGCCCGGCCAGTGTACTACCACCGCTCACCCGTCTGGCGCATGGGGCTGCGTTCGGGGAGAATCGGCCCCAGCAGGAGGAAGACGCTGCTTGGCGGATCAAAGAGAAAAGAAAGTCACGGAACTGCCGTCGCCCCCGGAGGAGAGCGGCGAGAATTTTTATGTGGTTGGCGGTCCCGTTCAGCCCCGCCGGAATTGCTACGTTCAGCGACCCGCCGACGCGCAGATGGTAGAGAAGCTGCGAGACGGCGAGTACTGCCATGTCCTCGGCCCGCCGCAGACGGGCAAGTCCAGTCTGATGGCGAGAACCGCCCGGGAACTGCGCCGTCAGGGGTTTCTTACCGCCGTAGTGGATCTTTCCCAGACTGTGGGAAGAGATCGCGCCCGCGAGGCCGGGCGCTGGAATTATGGCGTGGCCTACCGGATCGTGCGCGACCTCCGGCTGACGGTGGATCTGCAGCACTGGTGGCAGGAGAAGAAACCGCTCTCGCCCCTGCAGCGCATCAACGAATTTCTCTGGGAAGTTGTCCTGGGAGCCACCCGCTCTCCGGTGGTGATCTTCCTCGATCAGGTGGAAAGCGTCGCCGATCTGGATTTCGCGGCGGATCTCTTCCATGCCGTGCGAGCATGCCATGACGCAAGGGCTTCCGAACCCGACTACGAGCGTTTGAGCTTTGCGCTGTTCGGGACGGTCCTGCCCGGCGGTGGCGACGGCTCCTCGGGGGGATCTTCACTGTTCGACGTAGGCCGCCGGATCGTCCTGGATGATTTCACCTTCGAGGAAGCCCGGCCCCTGTGTCGAGAGATTGGGCTGGAGAGTGGCGACGCCGAGCGTGCGCTATACCGGATTTTCTACTGGACCGGGGGTCAGCCTTATCTGACCCAGAAGCTCTGTCGCGCTATCAGCAGGAACCCGGGTTCCGTGCATTCCGACGAGGATGTGGACGATTTCGTGACAAGCCGGTTTTTTGCAGGGAATGCGCCTCACAATGAACCTAATCTGCGGCGTGTAAGGGCGGCCGCCGAGCAGCGAAACAACCTGGCCCACGCGAGCCTGCGCATGTATCGCAAGGTCAGGAAGGGACGGAAAATCCGTTTCGACCGGCATCAGCCGGAGCACGAGTGGCTGCGAATCACCGGGCTCGTCTCCGTTTCCCGGAACGGACTTCTGCAGCAACGCAACAGGATTTATTCGGAGGTCTTCAATTCCCGCTGGGTCAGGCAGATTGTGCCTTTCGACTGGCGCGGCCTGGGGCGCTGGGCGGCTATCGTCGCTCTGGTCACCGGTGTTCCCTACTGGTACAGCCAGGTCTTGCCCGAGGGTTACGTGAAGACTCTCACGCGGCCGGGGATGGAATTCAGCGAAGTCCAGGAGGCCTATCTCGACCTTCGTCGCCTGCCCGGGTTCGGTGATCGGGCCAACCGCCTTTTTGCCAGGGTGCTGGAACAGCGCAGTCTGGCGGCGGAAAGTTGGGACGAGGCGCTGGCGGCAGACGTGGAACTCAGGGCGATACCCGGATTCGGAGGGCTGGCTGATGAACTCCTCAGCGATTTCTGGAATCGGCAGTCGGCGATGGCCGCCGCCGGGGAGATGAGGGACCGGGCCCTGGTCTACCAGCTCCGGTCGCTGGATATGGGCACTGCGCAGAGCACCGCAAGAGCCGCCGCGCTGATCGGAGACGACTATCCGCTCCTGGTGACCGGCATTCGGCCGGGGGCCCGTATCGACGGTCTCGGTATCGATCCTGCCGGCCAGAGCGTGGTAACGCTGACGGAAGGACACGTCATCCAGTCCTGGGACGCGCAAACCGGTCGACCGGCAGGGACTCCCGGCGGTTTTTCGGCGCTGGCCGAGGAGTTCGTGGCCGTTCGAAGACGAGTGGCCATCGAGGCGGCAGGACCGGTCCGAAGCGTGAAACTGGAGGTATTTTTGCGCCATCCCCAGGCCACCGACCTGGAGCTGCGTTTGTACTCTCCCTCCGGTGAAAGCGTGGTGTTTCCGATCCGCCGGCAGAACCGCGAACCGGACATGCCCTACGTATTCGACGCCGAGCTTGTTCCCGAGTTACTCACATTCCGGCGACAGGAGGCCCAGGGCACCTGGACCCTGGAGCTCGAGGACCGGGTCACCGGAACGACCGGTTTCCTGGATGGATGGTCACTGAGCCTGTCGAACAAGGAGGGCCAGAGTGCAGAGGACAGGCCCGGCAATCCGATCCTGCTTCCCGATCCGCGCCCCACCTCCCAGGTCGATGTGGTCCTGAGCCCGGACGGGCGGCGAGCTTCGGCCGCGAGTTCCACCAGGGAAAGCCGCGGCTTCCTGCAGGTCTGGGACACTCGTACCGGCGCGGTGACGGCACGAATACCGGTCCAGGCGGGACCGAGAATCGCGGCCTTCGATGCCGAGGGTCAGTATCTCGTAACGGGGACCATCGAGGCGCCCGGACGACTCAGCGTGTGGCGTGCTGCAGCCGGTCAGCGACTGCTGACCATGGACTCGCCCGACGGATTCCGGACCGAGCCGATCATGTCCGTGACCGGCAGTGTTCTGGCCGTAGCCGAAGCCGCTCCCAACGGGAGCAGCCGGGTCCGGCTCGTGGATCTCTCGGAGGGCCGGGAATGGGCCTCCATCGGTGTCACCGGCGAGGTCGAGAAGATTGCCCTCGGCCCGGACGGGGAGGTCGTAGCCACACTCCATTCCGATAGCGTCGTGGATGTCTGGGGAACCGAAAAGTTCAGGCTCAGGGCCCAGCTTGCCCACGATCGTCCGGTGGCCCGCATGGTCCTCGATCCCTCGGGACGGTGGCTCGCGACGGTGGAAGAGGGAGATGTCATGCGCGTGTGGTCGCTGGAGGATCCCGCTGAGGCACCGCGATTGGTGGTCGCGAGGGAAACCTGGGATCCCTTGTCCGTCGCCTTCTCGGACGACGGCGGCCTGCTGCTTTTTCGCGGCCGCGGCCGTACTTTCCAGGTGCTGGCCCTGCCCTCGGGCATGCCGGGAGCGCCGCCGCTGCGCCACTCCGGAGAGTGGCGTGCAGACGAGATCTGGACGGGAAACGACAAACCGGTATCAAGAGCCTTCGACGCGGGCGGCACGAGAGTCGTGACCGGTCGGGGCGGAACCATGGCCCGCGTATGGCAGATCGGAACGGAAAGACCGTTGCCGGCTCCTGCAGACTCGCGAATGGCCATTGCCCGGGTCTTCGCGCTCAGCCCCGTGATAGACCAGATTACGGCCGGAGACCTGAACGGCGCGGTGCAATTTCTCGATGGTAGCGGGCCGTGGAGCCAGGATTCCGAGAGACCGCCGGGCCACGCGGGACCGATTACGGCCCTCGCCTACAGCCCGGACGGCAGCCGGCTGGTGAGCGTCGGGGCGGATGGTAGCGTGCTGCTCTGGGATCCGATGTTGGCGACAACCGTCGGCGAGCGATTCCATCACGGAAGCGGCCGTGTGGGCTCGGTGGCAATTGCCGCGGATAACCGCAGCATCCTGACCGGCGGAGAACTGGGCGCTCGCTTGTGGGATGGGGAAACAGGAGAGCCGGGACCGGCGCTCGGGCCTGGCCGGCAGATGGTCGACGTCGCATTCATCGGCGATGGAAGCCTGGCTTACACGGCCGCCGCCGGCGGTGTTGTTCAGGCCTGGGATACTGCTGACGGCAACCTGGTCTGGTCGGGCAATATGCCCGGACCCGTCTCGTCGCTGGCGACCAGTCGGGATGGACGCTGGGTAGCGTCCGGGCAAGCCACCGGGCAGATCTATATCTGGGACACCACGAGGCTGATCGGCAGCCGGAGAATGGTTAAGCTCAACGGCTGGCCTCTCGCGATGACGTTCGATACCGCCGGGAACTCCCTGTTCGTGCAGACGGGAGAGTGGCTTCACATCCTGAGCGTCGGGGAAGATCCGGCCGTGGAGAGGAGCATCCTACTGGCGGGAGCCGTGCCTCCGAACGCCTGGCGGGTTTCGAGCGGGGGGGGCGAGTCCGCCCGAATGCTCGCCTTGGAAGCGGATGGCCATCGGCTCGTTCAGCTGGATCTGTCCGGCCAAGCCGCAACAGGCAGAACGTTGACGTCCGTTTCCGAGATCGATTGGCTCGATCGGCTCAAGTTGCGCTTTGACGCCAGCGGCTCACTGGTCCCGGTGACCGGGTCCGCCGCTCCTATGCCAGCCGACGGAATGCTGGACCAACCGGCCCCGGTCGCGGCTCCCGGCGGACCGGGTCCGGTTTCGAAGGTCACCGATGAGGCCCGCGAAGCTCCGCTACCCGTTCCCGCAGCAGATCCACAGTGACCTCTGTAGGAGGAATCGGCTTGCCGACTCGCAACCTGATCCGCGACCACTTCAGGCGCGGAACATGCTTCATGGGTTCGCCGCCGTAAAAACTGAAAAAGCTGCCCCAGAGACCGCTCAGCCCCATCGGTATCACAGGTACGGGGTTTCGCTCGATGATGCGCTCGATCCCGGATCGGAAAATGCCGATGTCCCCGTCTCGCGTCAGCATGCCCTCGGGAAAAATCGCTACCAGGCGACCGGCATCCAGTTCCGCCGCAACCTGGTCCATTGCCCGCTGCAATCCCTCCGGATCCTTCTTTCCCGACACGATCGGGATCGCCTTCGCGAGACGGAAGACCGTCTTCATCACCGGAATCTGAAAGATATAGCGATGCATGACAAAACGGACCGGGCGCCGGACCTTTGCGCCTATCACCAGAGGATCCATGTAGCTCACATGATTACAGACGATGACGGCGGGTCCCGAAGGCGGGACACGCTCCAGGTGAGTGGCTTCCGTCCGGTAGATGGTGTGCACCAGCAGCCACATCAGCAATCGCAACAAAAATTCGGGAAGAAGCAAAAAGATATAGATAGCCACGCCGGACTGGAGCAGGATCGCGGTCAGGATGATCGCCTCCAGGGACAAGCCCTCCGACCGCAGCCATTGTGCGCCGGCCAGTGCGAGGCTGACGAAAATCAGGTTGTAGAACATCATTCCGCCGAGTACCCGGCCCAGCCGATCCGTGGGGGCGCTTTGCTGCACCAGGGCGTAAAGGGGGACCACGTAAAGACCCGCTGAAAGACCGAAAATGGCGAGGTCGGCGAGACAGCGCACGTAGGTGGGAGCGTCCAGCAGCTCCTTCAGCGTCCTGGCCGCCGCCGGGGCCGCCTCAGGAGAATTGAGATAGAAATCCACGCCGGCGATGGCCATGCCGAGGGCCCCGAGGGGGACGAGCCCCAGCTCCACGCGGCGCCCGGAGGCAGGCTGGCACAGCAGCGCGCCCAGCATCAGCGTCGCCACCGGTGTCATCAGCAGAACGATGAGCGCCAGATCCCTGGCGCCGATCACGTTGGCGGCATAGCTCGGAAGGTTGACCAGGAATACCAGGTGAGTGAACCAGAACCAGCTTACGCCCAGAATGGCCAGAAAGACGTTCCTGTCCGACACCGCTTCAACGAGGGTCTGACGTAATGCACCCAGCGGCGTCCAGGAAGTCTTCATGTCCGGACGCGGGGCCGGGGACCGCGGTACGCGGAGGGAGACGAGCCACCCCGCCACGGCGGAGGCCACAAGAGCCGGGAGCAGCACCTTGGATGCCTCTGTTTCCGGATCGAAGGTGGCCAGGAGCAGCAGGAGACCGGTGATGGTCGCCAGCTGTCGGCCCGCGGTCATCAGGCCGTTGCCCGGGGTGAGTTCGGTGTCCGCCAGGTGCTGTCGTATGAGAGCGCCCTGTGCGGGCGAGAATATCGTGGTCTGAACGCCCGCAACCGCGACGCCCGCAAGAACCAGAATCGTCCTGTCCGCCAGGAGCCCGAAGACCGCCAGGGCGGCCGCGACAAGCCCCACTGTCTGAGCCAGGATGATGACCTTTTGCCGGTCCATGTGGTCTGCCAGCTGACCCCCTATGGCGGCGGTGACGATCGCCGGCAGCACGAACCAGGCCATCACCTCCGCCTGCAAAGGCGCCTCGCCGAAGACTACATAGGAATTTCCGCTCAGGATCCACAGGGTAGCGGCCCTGAGGAACTGATTGTTGAGCTGGTTCGTAAAGTGGCAGATCCAGAGGGGTCCGAACCGCCTCTCCGTCAGAAGCGGGAACTGTCTGGCCTTGGCTTCCGCTCGCTCTTCCATCTCGCTAACTCACAGGTAGGGTGAGAACAGCCAGACGATCGAGTCACGCAGCTTCACCGGCAAGGGCCGGCCGTCCACGTCCTCCAGCACGACTTCCCGCGACCGTTCACGCGTTTCCATACAGTGCTCGACCAGCGCGGCAGAAAACGCCGCATCGAAAATCTCGACGGCGAGTTCGAAATTGAGCCGCAGACTTCTCGGGTCCAGATTTGCCGACCCCACCTGGACGTAGCTGTCGTCCACGATAAAAAGCTTGGAATGATTGAAGTGGCCAGGCTGGTAGAACACCCTGACTCCCCATCTCAGCAGTTCCCAGAGCATGTTGCTGGTGGCCCAGTGGACATAGGGAAGATTATTTTTTTCCGGAAGAATGACCGATACCTCGACGCCCCGCAGGGCGGCCGACACCAGGGCCCCCATCAGCTCCCGTGGCGGAAGGAAGTACGGCGTCATGATCAGCACCCGCTGCCGGGCCAGGGACACCGCTCCCGACAGCAGTATGGTCAGTTTGTCCATGTCCTCGCCCGGCCCGTCGGTGAGTACCCGGCACCTCGCCGGGCCGGCATCCGCGGGTTCCTCCGGTGCTATCTCCGGAATCTGACCGCCTGCCCGCTCCCAGTCCTCGAAAAATGCCTGTTCGAGTTGCGCCACGACGGGGCCATCAAAGCGAAAATGCATGTCCAGGGCCGGGCGGCCACCGGGCCGGTCAGCGAGATGCCGATCTCCGATATTCATCCCCCCGGCAAATCCGACCTTTCCATCCACGACGAGAATTTTCCGGTGGTTGCGGAGGTTGAAATGGATGGACGGCGGGATCAGGGTCGGCGGAGCAAACCGCCGGACGGGCACGCCCCGCTTTCGCAGCAGCCGACTCGCGTGGGGCCAGGCGTAAAGCTCTCCCACGCCGTCCACGAGTACGCGGACGTCAACGCCTCGTTCAGCGGCGGCTGCGAGTGCATCCACGAAGGCCCTGCCGGTGTCGTCGGTGTCGAAAATATAGGAACTCAGGCTGATCCGGGTCTGAGCCTCATTAAGGGCCGACAGCATGGCCGGGAAGGCTTCCTCGCCATTGCGCAGCGGCTTCACGAGATTGCCGCCGGTCAGCGGCCATTGCTGCAAGGATCCGGACAGACGGGCGAGCTCAGCGAGATGACCTGCCAAATCCGACGCGCGGGCCTCACCGACTTCCTCAGGTCCGGAGGGAATGTTGCGTTCCTGGAGCTGGAGTCTCCGCGCCCGGCTGCGGACCCGGTTGATGCCGAAGAGGACATAAAGGATGGCCCCGAGCAGAGGCACCATCAGGCAGATGGCGCACCATCCCAGGGCGGCCCTAGGATCGCGCTTGTTGAGCAGGGCGTGCCCTGCCGCCAGGAAGCCCGCCAGCGTCAGGAGCGCGGCCACGCCCGCCTGCCAGTTTGTCAACACTGAGCGCCCCGGATCATTCGTCCTCGACATCCCCGGACAAGAACCGCGCTGAGCCTAGCACAGGCGCCAGACACGGGGGCTTTGAAACTGCGACAGTCAAAGGAAGCTGTGCTAGCCTCGTCATGCGCGTGACCACCTTTCGGGAGGCAAAATGACACAGTGGACGGACCTGCTGCTCGGCAGCCCCTACGGCCTCGGATCACTTATCGTAATCGTCACCATGCTGGCAATAGGAGGATTCCTTGCCTGGTTCCTGATTACTCGATCCCGCTGACATGACGGTTAAGCCGCCAGACGATTCCCGGGGATGCCTCTATCCGGAGATAGAGCCATTCAACGACGGCTACCTGCGGGTCTCCGAAATTCACGAGATTTACTATGAGGAGAGCGGCAATCCCGACGGCAGGCCGGTTGTCTTCGTGCATGGCGGCCCCGGAGCCGGTTGTGATCCGAAGGCGCGGCGTTTCTTCGATCCGGACCACTACCGCATCGTGGTCTTCGATCAGCGAGGCGCAGGTCGGAGCCGTCCCCGTGCGGAGCTGGAAGAGAACACGACCTGGCACCTGTGCGCCGACATGGAGCGTCTGCGAGAGCATCTCAACATCACCTCATGGCAGGTCTTCGGCGGCTCCTGGGGGAGTACGCTGGCCCTCGCGTACGCCCAGCATCACCCCGAGTCCGTCACGCACCTGATCCTGCGCGGCGTTTTTCTCGGCAGTGCGCGGGAAATTCGCTGGCTTTACCGGTACGGCGCCAGCGAGCTTTTCCCGGATCTGTGGGAGCAGTTTCTGGCCCCCATTCCAGAGGAAGAACGTGACGATCTGGTGAGTGCCTACTATCGGCGCCTTACGGGCGATGATGATGCGGTTGCGCTGGAGGCAGCCAGGGCCTGGTCGATCTGGGAAGGGGCCACCAGTTTCCTGCTGCGCAACGAGTCATTTGTCGCGTCGTGCGCGGAGCAGGATTTCGCCATGTCGTTCGCGCGGATTGCCGCTCATTATTTCGTCAACCAATGCTTTCTCGGCAGCGACGATCAGCTGCTGAGAGGCATCGACGCAGTTCGCCGCAAGCCGGCGGTGATCGTACAGGGGCGTTATGACGTCTTGTGTCCGGTCAGGTCCGCCTGGGACCTCCATCGGGCGTGGCCGGAAGCCGACCTGAGGATTATTCCGGATGCGGGGCACTCGGCGTTCGAAGCGGGCATCGCGGCGGCCCTGGTGGAGGCGACGGATGGTTTCCGCGACGGCTGAACCCGGGAAGTCTGTGCCAGCGCCCGTTCAGTTCCCGGAGGTTACGCTGAAGTCCGAATACTGTTCCAGAACGCGCATCTCGCCCTCCGGGAAATTCATTATCTGAACTCGCCGAATCGGCAGGC
>JASFOT010000018.1:0-13068 GCA_050116375.1 Gammaproteobacteria bacterium
GTCATGACCTCGTCGAAGATCAGCAGACTGTCGTATTCGTCACAAACCTGACGAAGGCCTTCCAGGAAACCCTCTACGGGGAGAATCATGTTCATGTTCCCCGCGATGGGCTCGACGATGATGCCGGCGATCTGGTCACCGATTCGCCGGAAAGCCTCGCGGACCTCATCCAGGTCGTTGAATGTCAGGGTGACGGTGTGCTCCGCCACCGATGCGGGGACGCCGGGTGAAGTCGGTACGCCCAGGGTCAGCGCACCGGAGCCTGCCTTGACCAGCAGGGAATCGGAATGACCGTGATAACAGCCCTCGAACTTTATGATCTTGTCCCGCCCGGTAAAGCCCCGGGCGAGCCGGATGGCGCTCATGGTCGCCTCCGTGCCCGAGCTGACAAAGCGAACTTTGTCCATGGACGGCACGAGTTCGCATACGAGGCGGGCCAGCTCAGTCTCCACGGCCGTGGGGGCGCCGTAACTGAGACCCCGATCTGCCGCGGTCTTGACGGCCTCGATGACGGCCGGATGGGCATGGCCGAGAATCATCGGTCCCCAGGATCCGACGTAGTCCACGTAACGTGTACCGTCTGCGCCGAAGATATACGCTCCCCGCGCGTGATCGACGAAGACCGGTGTGCCCCCGACGGAACCGAAAGCCCTGACAGGAGAGTTCACCCCGCCAGGAATAAATCTTCTGGCTTCGTCGAAAAGCTGCTCGCTCTTTGTCATGCCGTCCTCGCGGTGGGAATTCGAAGGACGCTATTCTAGCCTATCCTCCCCGGCGGCCCTGCGGAAAAGTGCGGCAAAACGTCGGGCCGCATCCTCGGGGTCCGGCTGACCGAAAACACCGCTGATCACCGCCAGGGCGCGGCACCCGGCGGAAACCAGCGCGGCCCCGTTTTCGGGCGTGATGCCGCCGATGGCGACCACAGGAACCTGGAGTTCCTTGCAGGCGCTGCGGAACAGATGCTCCGGCGCGTGGACCGCCCCCGGTTTTGTCGGCGACGGAAACGCGCTGCCGAAGGCCACATAATCGCAACCGGTCGCCGCGGCAATGCGGGCCCGATCGAGGGAGTCGTAACAGGACACGCCGATCAGGGCGTCTGCCCCGAGAATTTCTCGTGCCTCGAGGACATCCGTGTCTCCCCGGCCGACGTGAACCCCGTGGGCACCGGATCGTCGGGCGAGCTCAGGATCGTCGTTGACCAGAAACAGCGCCCCGGATTCTCGGCATAAACGGGCAAGGGCCGTCGCTTCTCCCATTCGTCCGTGCTCGTCATCACTCTTGTCGCGATACTGGACAATCGCGGCCCCCCCGCGAAGCGCCGCGCGGACGCTGGGCACCAGTCCCCGTTCGGCGCACATGGCTCTGTCGGTGATCACATACAGGCCGCCGGGCAGGGCGGGTTTCACGGGTCTCCGGCCCCTGAGGGAGGCAGCCGCCTGGGAATGAACTGCCCCTTGCCCGGCCGAAACGCACGGCGAAGCGCCTCGAACGTGAAGCGCTGGGCTTCGGCGACGGCCAATGGCACCGCCATACCCCGGGCAAGCAGGGCGGCGATGGCCGACGCCAGGGTGCACCCGGAACCGTGGTACTGGCCAGGCAGGCGCCGCCAGCGAGAGGATTCCTCGAAGCCGTCCGCCCCGTACAGGACGTTCTCGACCCCCGCGGTATCCTCGTCTGCCCCTTTCGCCAGAACCCAACGCGCGCCACCGTCCAGCAGGCGACGGGCCATCTCGGCTCGATTGTCTCCACCCCCGCCAAGCCGGCGTAATTCCAGGGCGTTGGGCGTCAATACTGTCGTCAGCGGGAGAAGTCGGTTCAGCAGCACTGATTCCAGCGCCTTTTCTGCCAGCGCTGCTCCACCTGCCGCTACCAGTACGGGATCCAGCACAACGGGGATACGGGATCTTTTTTCCAGCACTTCGGCCACCGCGTTTCCGACGGCCGCATCCGCCAGAAGCCCGATCTTGACGGCCCGGATGTCCATGTCTTCCAGAACCGTCTCCGCCTGCTCGGCAACCAGTTCCGGCTCAGGAACGAAAACCCGGTAGGCATTACGCGTGTCCTGGACCGTGAGAGACGTGATGACCGGTGCCGGATGCGCACCCAGCGCAGAAACCGCCTGGAGGTCGGCGGCCATGCCGGCGCCGCCGGAAGGGTCGTTTCCGGAAATGATCAGGACACAGTCTGGGCAGGATTCGCTCATGATCGAGGTTTCGAATTGTCAGGGGGCATGGGAGAATACGGCATCTTCCGCCGGCGAGCGACCAAAGCTGGAGAAATCAGAAGCATGAAAGCGTACATGTGCGTCATCTGCGGTTACGTCTATCAGGAGTCGGATGGCGATCCCGACTCCGGCATCGCGCCTGGCACCCGTTGGGAAGATGTGCCCCTGACGTGGCGTTGTCCGGATTGCGGCGCCGGCAAGGAGGATTTCGAGATGGTGGAGATTTAATGCCGGCGCAGAGAAGCGGCGGGTCGCCGATAAAAGCTTGCTACCAGCGGACGACTTGGGCGCCTTTATCGCGCAGAAGATCGATCAGGCTTCCCTTGCCAACGAGGTGAAGAGCGCCCACCACTACCAGGCACTCCCTGTCCCCATTACCCATTTCGATGAGCTGGTTGGCCCAGGAAGCGTTACGCTCCGTGACGAGACTGCGGTAGAGTTCCGGATATTCTGAGAAATTCCGGCCCAGCTCCCGGGCCAGAACGTCGGTTTTTCCATCCCTCCAGGCGCCGACGAGAAGACCCATTTGATTTTCCAGCAGGTCTGCCTCGTGCAGGGTTTGCATCAGAAGCTGCACCTGGACGGGATCCGGCATGCCGTCGAACAACTCGATCTGGAACTCCAGTGTCTCGAGGCCGGTCACTTCCTTGCCTGCGGACACGGCGGCGGCTGCGAGCTGCTGGTCCAGTCCCAGTTGCGGCACGAAACCGAGGCGCATGAGTTGCAGGTTCATGATGGTCAGCGCCGCGAACCAGGGTTTGAATTCACTCAGGAGGTCCAGTTCGATTCCCAGTTCCCTGGACTTCCCGGAGGCCACCGCATAATTGTCCGCACCAAGGATCTCCGGGAGACTGGTTCCGTCCGGCACCCGGCCAAGATTCTGGAAGAGGGTCTGGGACATCACCGGATCCAGGTCGTCCATGTCGAGTTCGAATACCAGGCATTCCGCTCGCTCCATGGCTCGGGCAATGTTGTCCGGGAGCGGATAGTCGCTTTCCCGAAGCAGATGCACCGACCCCAGAAGCATGATGTTTGCGGACGGGCCGCGCATCTCCCAGATTGCCGGGCCGTCGGCCGCTCGGGCCTGGGGCTGCCCGAAGCCAAGGGAGACGGCAGCGACGAGAAAGGCCGCGACCAGGCGGAGAGTCTGTTTCAAGATGTCTCACCCGTCTGGATTCCCGCGGTGCGCGTCAGCCACGCGATGCGCGCGGAAGATTCCAGGGAACACGTCCACTTGTAGGCCTGGTCCAGGGACCGGCCCCTGGCGTATACGCCGTGACCCCGCACGATGGCTACCCGATGCTCTCGCAGGATACGGGCTACTTTTTCCGGGGACTGCTCAGTATAGGCCGCGTGAGGAATGTCAAGGACGGGCACAGTGCCGAAATAGAGTCGGCCCTCGAAATCGACTGCCGCGAAGTCCTCTCCTGACATGGTCATGGCGATGGAACAGGGCCCGTGGCTGTGGAGAACGGCCATTGCCTCCGGGACGTGGCGATAGACCGCCAGATGGAGATTCGCATCGAGGGACGCACCCTCCGGCGCTAGTGCGGAGATGGATACGCGAATCAGGTCCGATTCCGACAGGGTATCCGCGCAGCAGCCCGTGGGCGTGATCCAGATTTCTTCGCCAATGCGGCAGGAGGCGTTGCCGCTATGAGAATCGTTCAGACCGTAAGCCCTCAGCCACCGGTAATACCGGACCAGATTTGCCGCAGCCTCCTGGTCGGAATCGGAGTTCATGCGGGCACCCGGACGACCCGCGTCTCGATATGCCCATCGGGAAACAGCCTGAGAACGCGGTACCCCGAGGGCATTTCATCCAGGGTGAAGCGCTCGCTGCCCGGCTTGAACTGGTAGCAGGTGGACGGCGTGCCCATCAGTCGCACGCCCCGGCTCACCACGTCCAGCTCCTGGTGGATATGGCCGCACAGCACGGCCCTCACTCTCGGGTACTTGTTCACCAGCGTCAGCAGTTCTTCTCCGTCGTCCAGGCCGACGGCGTCGAGCCAAGCGCTGCCGACGTCGATCGGGCAGTGATGCAGGCAGACCAGGGCGTGATCCGCAGTAGTGGACTCAAGTTCAGCGGCGAGACGGCCCAGCTCTTCCTCGCCAAGGCGTCCGCCTCCCCGGTCCCCGTCCCAGGTGCTCAGCAGGGGCACCACCCAGGGCCCGAGACGGACGGTCTCGAGGAAATGGAACGGCGGCTTCGAGAGGACTTCCACCATGCGGCCCAGATGATCGTGATTGCCGGGGAGGCAGTAGACGGGGCAGCCCACATTTTTCAGCAGATCACGGATGGCCTCGTAGGCTTCCGTGGAATAGTCCTCCGCCAGGTCGCCCGTCAGCAGGATGATGTCTGGCGCAGTGTTGGCCAGCGCATGATCGAGCGTGCGGACGAAGCACCCGTATGTATTGACGTACTCACGGACCTCCTCGCGACTGGCGAAGATGTGCGTGTCCGACAGTTGCAGCACTTCGTAGGCTGGCGTCATCTTGGCCTTCCCGATCCCCCTGGCATCCGCTTGGTTGCGTTAGTGTAACCTTGCCGGGCCGGCCGGGATAACTGTGGAGCTCCACCATCATGTCGAACCGTACCCTTCAGGTCACCGACGAGATATATGACTACCTTATCGACATCTCGTTGAGGGAGCCGGTCGTGCTGACCGAGTTGCGCGAATGGACGGCGGAGCATCCGCGTTACCCGATGCAGATCGCGCCGGAGCAGGGCCAGTTCATGGCGTTGCTCGTGTCGCTGATGGGCGCCCGCCGGTGCCTGGAGATTGGCGTCTTTACCGGTTACAGCAGTCTTGCCGTCGCGCTTTCGCTGCCCGAAGACGGCAGCATCGTTGCCTGCGACGTCAGTGAGGAATATACGGCCGTGGCGCGGGAGTTCTGGAACAAAGCCGGTGTCGCCGGGAAAATCGATCTGCGTCTTGCGCCGGCCACCGAGACGCTGGACGAGCTGCTGGCCGCAGGCGAGGCAGGCCAGTTCGACTTTGCCTTTATCGACGCCGACAAAAGCAGTTATCTCGGATATTTCGAGCGCTGCCTCGCGCTGCTGCGACCGAGGGGGCTAATCGCCGTGGACAATACACTGTGGTCGGGCCGGCTCGTGGACGGGCGGGAGCAGGACGAGGATTGCCGGGCCCTGCGGGAATTCAATCGCGCCCTTCATGGTGACGATCGCATCGACCTGAGCCTGGTGCCTATCGGCGACGGGCTTACGCTGGCCAGAAAGCGGCCCTGATAGTAAGAGGGCCGCCCGCGGGCGGCCCTCGATCCGGAAAACCGGGTGGCCTTGACTCAGTACCGGTAGTATTCGGGCTTGTACGGCCCGTCCGGCTTGACTCCGAGATACTTGGCCTGTTCCTGGGTCAGGCGGGTCAGCTTGGCGCCAATCCGTTCCAGGTGCAGTCGGGCGACCTTTTCGTCCAGATGCTTCGGAAGCACGTAGACCCGTCGCTCGTATTTGCCGGGGTTTTGCCACAGATCGATCTGCGCCAGGATCTGGTTGGTGAATGAATTGGACATCACGTAGCTCGGATGCCCGGTGGCACATCCCAGATTCACCAGCCGACCCTCGGCGAGCAGGATGATCCGTTTGCCGTCCGGGAAAATAATGTGGTCGACCTGGGGTTTGATGTTTTCCCACTCCAGCTCCCGGATAGCGGCAACGTCGATCTCGTTATCGAAATGACCGATATTGCACACGATGGCCTGGTCACGCATCTTTCGCATGTGCTCCACGGTAATCACATTGGTGTTGCCGGTAGCCGTCACGAAAATATCGGCTCTGCTGCAGACATCGTCCATAGTGACCACCCGGTAACCTTCCATCGCCGCCTGCAGTGCGCATATCGGGTCGATCTCGGTGATCCAGACCGTGGCGCCGAGGCCCCGCAAGGCCTGGGCGGATCCCTTGCCCACGTCCCCGTAGCCGCAGACCACGGCAATCTTGCCCGCAATCATGACGTCGGTGGCGCGTTTGATCGCGTCGACCAGGGATTCGCGACATCCGTACAGGTTGTCGAATTTGGATTTGGTAACGGAATCGTTGACATTGATGGCCGGAATCCGCAGCAGACCCGCCTTCTCCATCTCGTACAGACGCTGCACCCCGGTGGTCGTTTCTTCTGACAGCCCGCGAACCTCTTTCAGCAGCTCCGGGTACTTGTCATGCATCAGCTGGGTCAGGTCTCCGCCGTCATCCAGCAGCATGTTGGGCCGCCAGCCGTCGCGTCCCACGATGGTCTGCTCGACGCACCACCAGTACTCGTCCTCGGTCTCTCCTTTCCAGGCGAAAACCGGCACTCCGCTGGCAGCAACTGCTGCCGCGGCATGATCCTGCGTTGAGAATATGTTGCAGGAAGACCAGCGCACCTCCGCGCCGAGCTGGACCAGGGTCTCGATGAGGACGGCCGTCTGGATCGTCATGTGAAGGCAACCCGCAATCCGTGCGCCGGACAGGGGTTTCTTGTCCGCGTATTCCCGTCGCAGGGCCATCAGCCCGGGCATTTCCGTCTCGGCGATGGCGATTTCCTTCCGGCCCCACTCGGCGAGGCTGATATCCGCTACCTTGTAATCGGATTTCAAAATTTCTGCGGTCTGGGTCATTGAATGCTCCTGTAAATTCGCAGGGAAAGCGGCTCAGGCCGCGGCGTCGGTCTTCAGGGCTTCCGCCTTGTCGGTCCGTTCCCAGGTAAAGTCCGTATCCTCGCGGCCAAAATGTCCGTAGGCGGCCGTCTTTCTGTAGATGGGCCGGATCAGGTCCAGCATCTCGACGATCCCGAAAGGCGTAAGATCGAAATGCTGGCGCACCAGGCTCCGGAGTTTCTCGTCGGGCACCTTGGCCGTGCCGAAGGTGTCCACATTTACCGAAGTCGGCTCGGCGATGCCGATGGCGTATGAAACCTGCACCTCGCAGCGTTCCGCCAGTCCTGCTGCAACAATGTTTTTCGCCACATACCGGCAGGCATATGCGGCGGAACGGTCCACCTTGGAGGGGTCCTTGCCGGAGAAGGCGCCTCCCCCGTGACGGGCCATGCCCCCATAGGTATCGACAATGATCTTTCTTCCGGTCACTCCGCAATCACCCATCGGTCCTCCGATAACGAACCGCCCCGTTGGGTTGATGTGGTAACGGGTGCCTTCGTGCAGCCATTCCTTGGGCAGCGTCGGAAGAATTATGGTCTCCATGACGGCTTCGCGCAGATCTTCCTGCCGGATTTCCGGGGAGTGCTGCGTGGACAGCACCACCGCGTCCGCCGCTACGGGCCGTCCGTTCTCGTAACGAAGCGTGACCTGGCTCTTGGCATCAGGCCTGAGCCAGGGAAGCGTGCCGTTGCGACGCTCCTCGGCCTGGCGCTGAACCAGGCGGTGGGCGTAGGTGATCGGCGCCGGCATGAGAACGTCCGTTTCGTTGCTGGCATAACCGAACATCATCCCCTGATCGCCGGCGCCCTGCATTCGGCGTTCCTCGCGGTTGACGCCCTGGGCGATGTCGCCGGATTGTTTGCCGATGGCGTTCAGGACCGCACAGGTGGCGCCGTCGAAGCCGACGTCCGAGCTGTCGTAGCCGATATCGAGAATCGTGGACCGCGTGAGTTCCTCAAGGTCCACCCACGCGCTGGTGGAGATTTCCCCGGCGACCACGACCATTCCCGTCTTGACCAGCGTTTCGCACGCCACCCTGGCGTCCGGATCCTCGCTGAGGATGGCGTCGAGGACGGCATCGGAAATCTGGTCGGCGATTTTGTCGGGATGTCCTTCGGAGACGGATTCCGAAGTGAAGATGAAGTTCTCAGACATGCTTGCAGTTTGACCCGCCGTGTAAAAAAGATGGCAATTATACAGACTATAATGTTGCAGGTCAGTTCACGCCCCAGCCGGGGCAAAGCACCCAGTTAGGGAGATCACGATGGCTGCCAAAGAGACTCCGGTGTGCGAATTCGGCACGCCGGCCCCGGATTTCACCCTTCCCGACCCGTCGGGACGGGTCTGGAGCCTGCAGGAATGCAGGGGAGAACGCGGTACCGTGATCATGTTCATCTGCAATCACTGTCCCTACGTCAAGGCCGTCATCCAGCGCATTGTGAGAGACGCCAACGACCTGGCGCCGCTGGGGGTTCGCTTTGCGGCGATTATGTCAAATGATCCCCGGCAATACCCGGAGGACGCGCCCGAGCAGATGAAGCGGGTGGCGGCCGAGCATCAGTTCCCATTTCCCTACCTGGTCGACGCAACGCAGGAGGTAGCGAAAGCCTACGGGGCGGTCTGCACCCCCGATTTCTTCGGCTACAACGCCGATCTCCGGCTGCAATATCGTGGTCGACTGGATGAAAGCGGTCGGGCCCCGGCAGCCCCCGGGGCGCGCCGGGAGCTTTTCGAGGCCATGACGCAGGTGGCCAGCTTGGGAGAAGGCCCGAAAGAGCAGATCCCGAGCATTGGATGCTCCATCAAATGGCTTTAAAGGAGCTGATCCCCGCTGACGGCCAGCGCGCTTGCCGTGCGCCTTCCTATCTCAGAAAATTCGTCTATCCCTTCTCCCTCTCCCGGAGCACCCATGTCTGATCGAAGAGAGTTCGCGAACGCCATTCGCGCCCTGAGTATGGACGCGGTTCAGGCCGCCAATTCCGGCCACCCCGGCATGCCGATGGGGATGGCCGACATCGCCGAAGTGCTGTGGAACGACTTCCTCAGTCACAATCCCGGTAATCCCCTGTGGCCGAACCGCGACCGTTTCGTCGTTTCCAACGGCCACGGGTCCATGCTGCTCTATTCTCTGCTGTATCTGAGCGGTTACGACGTTTCCATCGAAGAACTGAAGAATTTTCGCCAGCTGGGCTTCCGGACGGCCGGGCATCCGGAGTACGAGCCGGAGATGGGTGTCGAGACCACCACAGGCCCGCTCGGGCAGGGACTGACGAATGCTGTCGGCATGGCGCTTGCCGAGCGCGTTCTCGCGGCCCACTACAACCGCCCGGGCCACGAAATTATCGATCACCACACGTATGTTTTCGTGGGAGACGGCTGCCTGATGGAGGGCATCTCCCACGAAGCCTGTTCGCTGGCGGGCACTCTGGGTCTCGGCAAGCTGATCTTCATTTACGACGACAACGGCATATCCATCGATGGAGACGTGGAAGGCTGGTTTACCGACGATACTCCCGGCCGGTTCGAGGCATACGGCTGGCACGTGGTGCGTGATGTGGACGGGCATGACGTGGAGGCTGTCGGCAAGGCAATCGAGGCCGCGAGGGAGGAGGCGCAACGCCCCACGATTATTTGCTGCAAGACCGTCATAGGCTGGGGCTCGCCAAACAAGCAGGGCTCTGAATCCACTCATGGTGCGGCGCTGGGGGAGGAGGAAGTCCAGGCGACGAGGGATAACATCGGCTGGCCGTACCCGCCCTTCGAGATCCCGGACGCAATTCGCGCCGGTTGGGATGCGAAGGAACGGGGCCGCCAGCGGGAGGATGCCTGGCACATTCAGATGGAGTCGTATGCCAGCGAATATCCGGAGCTCGCCAGGGAGCTTCAGCGACGTCTGAGAGGCGACCTCCCCGACAACTGGCAGGCGATGGCCGACGCCGCCATCGGGCAGATTGCAGAAAACGGCGGCGACATGGCGACCAGAAAGGCTTCTCAGGTGGCCCTGGAGGCATTCGGTCCGGGTCTTCCGGAGTTAATCGGCGGGTCGGCCGACCTGACCGGCTCCAACAATACCTTCTGGTCCGGCTCAAGGACCATCACCGGGAAGGAACCGGACGGCAATTATCTCCATTTCGGCGTCCGCGAATTCGGCATGACGGCGATCCTGAACGGAATCTCCCTGCACGGCGGATTCAAACCCTACGGCGGCACATTCCTGGTGTTCTCCGATTACGCCCGGAACGCCGTCAGGATGGCGGCGCTGATGCATCAGCCCGTCATCCTCGTCTACACGCATGATTCCATCGGTCTGGGCGAGGATGGGCCCACGCACCAGCCCGTCGAACACCTGTCCAGTCTGCGGATCATTCCCAACACGCATGTCTGGAGGCCCTGCGACAGCGTGGAATCGGCCGTGGCCTGGCGTCTTGCGCTGGAAAGCCGGAAAACGCCCCACAGCCTGGTTTTTTCTCGCCAGAGCCTGCCGTTCCAGACGCGCGACGATCGGCAGATCGCCGACATCACCCGCGGCGGATATGTTCTGCGGGACGCCGGACCGGACCCGCAAGTGATCCTGATCGCTACCGGCTCGGAAGTCGCTCTGGCGATGGCGGCAGCCCGGGCTCTGGAGGAAGATGACCTCCAGGTACGGGTGGTATCCATGCCGTGCGCGTCGGTCTTCGATCAGCAGGATTCTGCCTATCGCGACTCCGTACTTTTGCCGGACGTCAGAAAACGGGTGGCTATCGAGGCCGGAGTGCCGGACTTCTGGTACCGGTACGTGGGCGACGGAGGTGCCGTCATCGGAATGGACACGTTCGGCGCATCCGCGCCGGCGAAACATCTTTTCGAACATTTCGGCTTCAGCGTCGAGAACGTCAAAAAGACGGTCATGCAACTGGGCTAGACTTGGGAACAGATCGCGCAGGACAGGCCAGATCGGCCCCGGCGCTGAAGAAATCGCAAAAAAGGGAGATCGAGGAATGGCAGTCAAGGTAGGCATCAACGGTTACGGGCGTATTGGACGTTGCATCGTGAGAGCGCTGCACGAGCAGGGCAGGACGGGCGAGATCGACATCGTGGCGATCAACGACCTCGGTGACGCCGAAACCAACGCGCACCTGACCCGGTACGATTCGGTACACGGCAAGTTTTCGGGCTCCGTGGAGATCGACGGTGATTCGATTGTCGTCAACGGCGACCGGATGAAAGTGCTGGCCGAACGGGATCCCTCCGCCCTGCCGTGGAACGATCTGGGCGTTGACGTGGTCCTCGAGTGCACGGGGCTCTTCCGGACCAAGGAAAAGGCTTCCGCCCACCTGGAGGCGGGCGCCAAGAAAGTGATCATCTCGGCGCCCGGTGGAAAAGACGTGGACGCCACTATCGTCTATGGCGTGAATCACGACGTGCTGAACGCCGACTGCACCGTCATTTCGAACGCATCCTGCACCACGAACTGCCTGGCGCCACTGGTCAAGCCGCTTCATGACGCCATTGGCGTCGTCAGCGGACTGATGACCACGATTCACTCCTACACAAACGACCAAAAGCTCCTGGATGTCTATCACAGCGACCTGAGACGGGCGCGGGCGACCGCGCTGTCCATGATCCCCACCAAGACCGGGGCGGCCGCAGCCGTCGGGCTCGTGCTGCCGGAGCTTCAGGGCAAACTGGATGGATTCGCGATCCGGGTGCCCACCCCGAACGTCTCCATGGTGGATCTCACCTTCCACGCCGCCCGGGCGACCACCAAGGAGGAGATCGATCAGGTTCTTCTGGAGGCTTCCCAGGGTGCCCTGAACGGAATACTCGGTTTCAACGCCGACCCACTGGTCTCGATCGACTTCAACCACGACCCCCGATCGTCGATCTATGAATCCTCCCTGACCCGGGTAGTGGAGGGGACGCTGGTCAAGGTCTGCTCCTGGTACGACAACGAGTGGGGCTTTTCGAACCGAATGCTCGATACCACACTCGCGCTGATGGCGGCATCCTGAAGCTTTGACAGGGACGGAGGACGCTGGTGAAGATCCTGCGCATGAAGGACCTGGATCTGAAGGGTAAGCGGGTGCTTATCCGGGAAGATCTCAACGTGCCTGTCAGAGAGGGCAGGGTGGCGAGCGACGCGCGGATCCGAGCCAGCGTTCCGACCATCGAGGCGGCGCTGGAGATGGGCGCTGCGGTAATGGTCATGTCGCACCTGGGGCGCCCGACAGAAGGACAGTTCGCCGAGGAGTTCAGCCTCGCCCCGGTCGCGGAACATCTGGCCGGTCTGCTCGGCCGGGAGGTCCGGCTGGAGCGTGACTGGCTGGGCGGAGTCGATCTTTCGGCCGGTGACGTGGTCCTGTGCGAGAACGTCCGATTCAACGTCGGCGAGAAGGCGGACGACGAGTCCCTGTCCAGGAAGATGGCTGCGCTCTGCGACGTCTACGTCATGGACGCTTTCGGCACTGCTCACCGGGCGCAGGCCAGCACCCATGGCGTAGCCCGCTACGCCCCGATTGCCTGTGCCGGGCCACTGCTGGTAGGCGAACTGGACGCCCTTTCCAGGGCGCTCGATCAGCCGGCCAGGCCCCTGGTCGCGATCGTCGGGGGGAGCAAGGTCTCGACCAAGCTTTCGGTGCTGGACGCGCTGGCGGACAAGGTGGACCAGCTGATTGTCGGCGGCGGTATCGCCAACAATTTCCTGGCGGCCCAGGGTCATCCGGTGGGCAAATCTCTTTACGAGCCGGACCTGGTTCCCGAGGCTCGCGCGCTGATGGAGAAAGCCCGGTCCCGGGGGGGAGAGATCCCGGTGCCGACCGATGTCCGGGTTGCCGGTGAATTCTCGGAAACTGCCAAGGCGACTGTGAAGAAAGCCGAGGACGTGGCCGCGGATGACATGATCCTGGACGTGGGGCCGGACACCGCGGCCCGTTATGGCGAACTGCTGCGGTCGGCCGGCACCATCGTCTGGAACGGACCGGTAGGCGTTTTCGAGTTCGACGCTTTCGCGGAAGGCACCCGGGCCCTGGCAGAGGCGGTGGCCGACAGCGACGGATTCTCCATAGCCGGAGGCGGGGATACGCTGGCGGCGCTGGACAAATTCGGTATCGCGGACAAGGTGTCCTACATCTCCACCGGCGGGGGAGCCTTTCTCGAATTCCTGGAGGGCAAAAAACTGCCCGCCGTCGAAGTCCTGGAGGCTCGTT
>JASFOT010000019.1:0-12873 GCA_050116375.1 Gammaproteobacteria bacterium
CCCCGTAATTCCCGCCAGCACCTCACTCGCGGCACTGGCGACACAGGCGGAGAACAGCGGAGAGAGTTCCGGTGCCGTCGTGAAATCTCCGCCGGACCCGAACTTCCGGCTGCCGGCGCTGTAGTAGCCCATGCCCGGGGAATAAAGGGCCATCTCCATGAATTCAGCAAACCGGATGGCGCCGCCGGCCGCTGCGATAGCATCCGAAATCCGGGACTGCAGGCGCCGGCTGTGTTCGCGCGCCTCGGCGGACGGTTCCGGCAGGCCGGCTGCATCCATCGCTTCCTTCATGCCGAAGTGTGGGTATCCTTTAAATGGAGACGGACGGGAGCGGCAATCGTAATGGCAGCGGAACAACACGACCAGCCTCTGCAGGGGAAAGTGGCGCTGGTCACCGGTGGAGCCCGGCGTATCGGGGCGGCAATCGTCAGGGGCCTGCATGCGGCGGGAGCCCGGACCGTGATCCATTACCATGGCTCCCGCGAAGACGCCGAATCCCTGGCCGCGGAGCTGGAGCAGGCACGCCCGGAGACAACTGCCCTGGCCAGGACGGATCTTCTGGATCCCGCGGCCCGGGTCGAGCTGGTAGAGATCGCGATTCGAAAGTTTGGTGGACTGGATATCCTGGTCAACAACGCCTCGACCTTTTATCCCACGCCTCTCGGCACCATCGAGGAATCCCACTGGCGGGACCTGATGGGGACCAATCTGGAAGCGCCATTGTTCCTGGCCCAGGCGGCGGCACCCATGCTGCGGGAACGTCGGGGCACCATTCTCAACATGATCGATATCCACGCCCGCAAGCCGCTTCGCCGTCACCCCGTTTACACCGCCGCCAAAGCAGGTCTTGCCGCGCTGACTCTCTCCCTGGCGCGGGACCTGGCGCCGGAGGTGCGCGTCAATGGCATATCACCCGGGGCAATACTTTGGCCGGAAGCCGGAGAGGACCCGGCGTCCCGCCAGCAGATCCTTGACCAGATCTGCCTGGGCAGAACGGGGGAGCCCTCGGATATCGTGCAGTGCGCTCTCTACCTGCTGACCGCCGATTATGTGACCGGACAGATTATTGCCGTGGACGGGGGCCGCAGCATCGGCTGGTAGGCCGAACTACTGAGCGTCCAGCACCTTCCAGCGCCTTGTGCCCGTGTCGCCGGGCTTGGAGGAAAGACCGTCCCGTGCCTCCGGGGAAGCAACCGCGCTGCAGCTGCCGTTCTCCAGGAAGTACAACGCCTCGCCAAGGGAGCCTTCGGCCGGATCACCGAAGGGGTGATCCAGATCGTCCGCCGCCGGGCAATCCGGCGCAAAACCGTCGAAGTAGTCTGTCGTGCCGATGGCGTTGACGATGCGGAAGCTCACCGGTCTCAGGACCTGCTCGCAGAAAACGAAGCCGAGTTGACCGACCGGCTTGCCGAATGTTCTGTCCCCGATAAGCACGACGTCCACGAACGGTTCGAGAGCGTTGATGACAAGCTCGCTGGCCGACGCCGTGGCGCGGGTCGTGATGAACACCACCTGCTGGAGGTCAAGCGCGTTCGCGGAATCGCGGAAGAATCGGGTGTCGTTCCTGCCGGCGTTGTCCGGGTTGTACTCCAGGGTGTACTGGATCTGGCCTTGCGTGACCGCACCTCCGATGAGATTCGCGAGCACCTCGGCGATGGCGAGCAGTCCCCCGCTGTTGTAGCGCAGGTCGACCACCAGTCGGGTAACCCCCGCCTGTCCGAGTTCTGCGAAAGCCTGGTTCAGGGCAGGATCGCCGGGCTCCACAAAGGCTCGGAACAGCATATAACCCACGAAACCCGTTGGAGTGTCCAGCAGCGTGGCCGAAGAAACCGGCGGGATTGTGACGACAGCCTTTGTGAACGTCCGGGTAAATTCTTCACCGGCGACATCGCGCCAGGTCAGCTCCACAGTCACGCCGGCTTCCGGCGGTCCGAGGGAGGCGCTGAACCCTTCGTTGGCCAGGATCTCGCCGATGGGTCGTCCGTCCACCGCGACGATGCTGTCTCCCCTGCGAAGCCCGCCCTCATGTGCGGGGCTGCCCTCGTACACGTCCAGCAATCTCACCTGGCCTTCCACCTGACGGGACTGGAATCCCAGGCCGGCAAACTGCCCCTCGCCGTAAAACGCTTCTTCCACCGCCGCGGGGGTGATGAAACTGTAAATATCCTCCGGCACCCTCAATGCATCCAGGTAGGCCTGGGGCGAATCGAATTCGGCGGGATCCGCCACGGGCAGTCTGTCGTTCCAGAGATAGAATTCCTGCATCACGTCCTGCACGAACTCGTTCTGCTCCAGGATGGTGCAACTCGAACCCTGTGGCGCCTCAACGCCGCTGCCGCCGGATCCACCGCCGCAGCCCGCAATGCCGATGACCAGGCCCGCCAGGAGGGCGGTCAGCCGGCTCTGCGTGAGTCTCGGTTGATAGCGGGTTAGCTTCAAACCACAAGCGGCAGGTTTACCGCCTCCAGCGGATGCCGGTCCTGGTCGAATTCCTGCCACAAGAGGCTGAAGCTCCGGCCCGACACGGGATGCAGCTTGTCGCCGGCAAGATCTGCCAGCGGCTTCAGGACAAAAGCGTAACGGGTGATCTCTTCCCGCGGGACCTTCCGTCCCTCGCCGTCGATGACCTCGTCCCCGTAAAGGAGGAGATCCAGGTCCAGCGTCCGCGGCCCGAATTTTTCATCACCGCGTTCACGTCCGCTGTCGGCCTCTATCGATTCCAGGGCGGCCTCGACCTCCTCGACAGCGGCGTCTGTGTCGAAGGCGGCTACCATATTCAGGAACTCGTCGCCCTCGAAACCCACCGGCCGATTGCGGTAGACGGGGGACAGCCTGAGCACTCCGAAGTTGCCGGCAAGAGCGACAAGAGCAGATCGGACATGCTCCTCAGGGTTCACATTGCTGCCGATAGCCACGTAAATCTCAGGCATCGAAATCGTCCTTTGTCCTTTCGATGACAACACCCACGTCCTTCGCTCCCCTGATCGCTCCCGGTTTGTGCAGCGTCACCTTGACCCAGGGAACATCGAACTCCGTAACGACGATCCGGGCGACGGACTCGGCCAGGGTCTCTACCAGGCCGAAATCCGATTCCTCGATAAAGCTGATCAGGCGCTTGGCGACGGCCTTGTAGTCCAGGGTGTCATCGATAGAGTCCCCCGCGGCGGCGGTCCTGATATCGGCCGCCATCTCGAGGTCCAGACTGACGGTCTGGTGAATCTTCCGTTCCCACTCGAAGATCCCGATGACGGTCTCGACCCGAAGGTCGCTTAGAAAAATGATGTCCATTTCGGAGGCGATTCAGTGCTGGCCGCCCGGGCCGGCGGGAGGTTTCAGATCCTCGAGATTCCATCTTGCGCGGGCCTGGACCACCAGCGGAGAGGATTCTCCGGCGCGCAGCCTCAGCATACCAGCATAGGCAATCATGGCGCCATTATCGGTGCAGAATTCCGGGCGCGGATAGTACAGGTTCCAACCTTCCGCGGCGGACAGTTCCTTCATGCGCTCACGCAGCAATTTGTTGGCGCCGACTCCGCCGGCAATCACCAGGCTCGGGATCCCGGATTCCCGCACCGCGCGCCCGCACTTGGCCACAAGCGTATCCACCACCGCTTCCTGGAACTCGGCCGCAAGATCTTCACGAGAAACAGGCGAATGAGTTTCTTCCGCCGCCAGCCGTACAGCAGTCTTGAGCCCGCTGAAACTGAAATCCAGGCCGGGCCTGGAGGTCATGGGCCGCGGCAGGCTGATTTTTCCGGGTACGCCGGATGCCGCCAGCCGGGCGAGGGCAGGTCCTCCGGGGTACGGCAGATCCAGCAGTTTCGCCGTTTTGTCGAAAGCCTCGCCCGCGGCGTCGTCCAGGGTCTCGCCGAGGATCCTGTAGAGGCCCAGGCCCCTGACCTCCACCAGCATGGTGTGCCCCCCGGACACCAGCAGCGCCAGGAACGGCATCTCCGGCCTGCGATCCTCGAGCATCGGAGCAAGCAGATGGCCCTCCATGTGGTGGACACCGAGGCAGGGACGATCCCAGGCCATGGCCAGGCTGCGGGCAACGGATCCGCCCACGAGGAGCGCGCCAATCAGGCCAGGACCGGCCGTGTAGGCGATTCCGTCAACGTTGCCGGCATGGCTTCGTGACGCCTCCAGGACCTGCCTGATCATCGGGGTCAGCTTCCTGACGTGGTCACGAGAGGCCAGCTCGGGCACCACGCCCCCGAACTCCGCGTGCAACGCCACCTGGCTGTAGACGGAATGCGCCAGCAATCCGTCGTGCTCGTCGTAAACCGCTACCGCGGTCTCGTCACAGGATGTTTCTATCCCGAGGACACGCATCCCACTCTCCGATCCGCCCGTTCATATTTTGCAATTCTACCTGCCAGCAATTAAACTTAGTGGTCTTTATCGCCGCCCGAGGGGCGGCGTTTCTCTGCCTGAATGGATGGTGATTTTTCGACATGCCAAGCGTTCGTGTACGTGAAAACGAGTATTTTGACGCCGCGCTGCGTCGGTTCAAGCGCGCCTGCGAGAAAGCCGGGGTCCTGACTGAACTCCGACGGCGCGAGTATTACGAGAAGCCGACCCAGGAGCGCAAGCGCAAGAAGGCAGCCGCCGTGAAGCGTCACGCCAAGCGTCACCAGCGCGACGTGGCCCGGCGTCGCCGCCTTTACTGAGTTCCTGATCTTCTTCGACCTGCCATGCCGCTGAAGGCCCGCCTCACCGAAGACATGAAGCAGGCCCTGAGAGCCGGCGACAAGGCGCGGCTCTCGGTGATCCGCATGGCCCTTGCCGCCGTCAAACAACGGGAAGTGGATGACCGCAAGGAACTCGATGACGCACAGATCATCGGCGTCATCGAGAAAATGATCAAACAGCGCCGGGAATCCGCGATTCAGTATCGTTCCGGTAACCGGGAAGACCTGGCCTCCAAGGAAGAAGCGGAAGTCGAGGTGCTCGCCCGGTATCTGCCCGAGCCCCTGTCTGATGCCGAAATCGACGCGCTGATCGATGAAGCGATCGCGGCAGCGGGCGCCGAAAGCATGCGGGATATGGGCAGGGTCATGGGCCAGATCAAGGCCGCCGCCCAGGGCCGGGCGGACATGGGGGATGTGAGCGCGCGGGTCAAAGCCAGGCTATCCGGATCCTGAAAGGGGGTCTCTTCGACCCCGATCTCTCTGATCCGACGGGACATCCGGTTCCGGAAACGCGACGAATCAAAATCAGGCAGGGGTTGACCTTGCGCCATCATCGGCTATTTATTAACCAGAGCCGATGACCAAGTTTCCGGACCCGGCGTCACAGCCTGTTCATGGCCAAGGTTCGCGGCCCGTGATCGGAACGCGCTGCATCCCCCCCAGGACGGCCCCTCCGGAACGTGAAGTCGGCAAACACCGCCGGACCTGGGGCATTGAGCGTGGCATTCCTATGAGCAGGATTCCTCAGCATTTCATCGACGACCTGATGTCCAGGACGGACATTATCGAGGTCGTGGGCTCGCGGGTGCCGCTCAAAAAGGCGGGACGCGAGTTCAAAGCCTGCTGCCCGTTCCACGACGAAAAGACGCCCTCCTTCACCGTGAGCCCGACGAAACAGTTCTATCACTGCTTTGGTTGCGGCGCCCACGGTACGGCTCTGGGATTTCTCATGGATCACGACCATCTGGGGTTTGTCGACGCAGTGGAGGAGCTTGCCCGGCAAGCCGGCGTCGAGGTGCCCAGAGAGGCGGGGTCCGCCGCCAAACGCCCCGATGATGATCTCTACGCGGTCATGGAAAAGACCGCGCGCTTCTTTTCGGGAGAGCTGAAGAAGAACAAGGAGGCCATCGATTATCTCAAGAGCCGCGGCGTGGACGGCGAAACCGCGGCACGTTTCGGGATAGGTTTTGCCCCGTCGCGCTGGGACGGCCTCATCGAGCACTTCGGATCTACCGAAAAATCCCTCAAGCAGCTTGCGGATTGCGGGCTCATTATCGAGAGAGAACAGGGCGGCTGGTACGACCGTTTCAGGGGCCGGGTCATGTTCCCGATCCGGGACGCCCGCGGACGGGTTATCGCCTTCGGCGGCCGGATTATCGGAGACGGCGAGCCAAAGTATCTGAATTCGCCGGAGACTCGGCTGTTCCACAAGGGCAGGGAGCTGTACGGCTTATTCGAGGCGCGGCAGGCGTTGCGGGACATCTCCCGGCTGATGGTCGTCGAGGGCTACATGGACGTCGTCGGCCTGTCCCAGGCCGGAATTCACTGGGCCGTGGCCACCCTCGGTACCGCCACCACCGGAGATCACCTGCATCGACTCTTCCGGCTGACCGACACCGTGGTCTTCTGCTTTGACGGCGACAGGGCGGGTCGTCAGGCCGCCTGGCGGGCCCTCGAAAACGCCCTGCCCTCGCTGGTGGAAGGCCGTCAGGTTCAGTTCCTGTTCCTGCCCGAGGGAGAAGATCCCGACTCGCTGGTGCGTGCCGAAGGGCCGGAGAAATTCCGCAGCCGCGTGGACGAGGCGGTGCCGCTGTCCGATTATCTCCTGGAAAATCTGGAATCCAGGGTGGACATGAGCAGCGTTGATGGCCGGGCCCGCATGGCCGAATTGGCCCGCCCCCTGCTCTCCCGCATACCGCCCGGGATCTATCACGATCTGCTGGTAACCCGACTGGCTCAGACCATTGGCATGAACGAGGAACGGCTCGGGACGATTCTCGCCGGTGATTTGCCCAGCCAACCCGGTTTCCGGCCGGCGGCGCGCGGCGCACCCACACCGGCAAGTCCGCGATCCAGCCTGGTTCGCCAGGCCATCGCGCTGGTTCTGCATCACCCCGCCAGTGCGGCGGCGAGCGACATCCCGGAAAGCCTGGCCGACGTGGATCTCAAGGGCATCTCCATTCTGGCGGAGCTGCTTGAAATCTGCGCCAGCAGCCCAGAGATAACTACTGCCGGACTGCTCGAGCGATGGCGTGATCGTCCGGAACATCCGCACCTTCTTACGCTGGCAGCCAATGACCTGCTGGTTTCCGACGAGGCAGCGCCGGTCGTGATCGGCGACACGCTCCGCCAGATCGTTCGCCGGGCAGGCCCGGAGCGGCGTACGGAGGCGCTTCTGATCAAGGCTCGCGGCGAAGGACTGACCGCGAAGGAGAAAGAGGAACTCAGAGAGCTCCTGGGCAGCCGTTCCGGGAGTGAGGAGGCCAGCGGTGAAGCCCGCTAACTTACTGGATTGACAGCTGTATCATTGCTATACTGGTGTGTTCGTCCGTGTCAGATTCGAGGACTATTGCGTGACCGAAAAGCAAGTGCCCATTAACGATGACAAGCAGTCGCAGCTGAAGCTGCTGATCGCCCGTGGGAAGGAGCAGGGATATCTGACCTATGGAGAGGTCAATGACCACCTGCCCAACGATATCGTCGATCCGGAGCAGATCGAGGATATTGTCAACATGATCAATGACATGGGCATCACGGTTTACGAGAAGGCCCCGGATGCCGAAGAGTTGTTGCTGTCTGACAGCGCGGTCCAGAACGATGATGACGACACCGAGGAAGCCGCGGCGGCTCTCGCCACGGTGGACAGCGAGTTCGGTCGGACCACGGACCCGGTGCGCATGTACATGCGAGAAATGGGCACTGTCGAACTGCTGACCCGGGAAGGCGAAATCCGAATTGCCAAGCGTATCGAGGAAGGCCTGGAGCAGGTGCGGCATGCCCTGTCCCGTTTCCCGACAACGATCGACATCCTCATCGAGAATTACGAAGCTGCCGCCGCCGGCGAGGGTCGCATGCTCGACCTGGTCACGGGTTTCATCGATCCCGATGATGACGGTAGCGTTGTGCCCCCGGGAAGCCGGAAAGACGAGGACGAGGCAAAGTCCACCGACGGGCCCGATCTGAAGGAACTCGCGGCCCGAATGAAGAAGCTGACTCGCCTGCACAAGCAGGCGGTCAACGCTATCGAAAAGCACGGCAGCCGTGACTCGAAGACGGAAAAGATCCGGGAAAAGGTCACGGCGGAGTTCATGCAGCTCAAACTGGCGCCGAAGCTCTTCGAGGATCTGGTGCGTAATCTGCGGTCCACCGTCCAGAATATCCGCACCCAGGAGCGGCAGGTGATGCACCTGTGTGTTCGCTCTGCCGGCATGCCACGCAAGGATTTCATCGGCAGTTTCCCGCAGAACGAGACCAACCTCAGCTGGCTGGACAAGCACATCCGGGCCAAACGCAAGCATTCATCCCAGCTGTCGAAACTGCGGCCGGAAATCGAGCGTTGTCAGCGCAAGCTCATCGCCATGGAGGAAGAGAATCACCTGAGTATTCTCGAGATCAAGGAGATCAGCCGGCAGATGTCCATCGGCGAGGCCAAGGCGCGCCGGGCGAAGAAGGAAATGGTGGAAGCCAACCTCCGGCTGGTGATTTCCATCGCCAAGAAGTACACAAACCGCGGTCTCCAGTTCCTGGATCTCATTCAGGAAGGCAACATCGGGCTGATGAAGGCGGTGGACAAATTCGAATACCGCCGCGGATACAAGTTCTCCACCTACGCCACCTGGTGGATTCGGCAGGCCATTACCCGTTCGATCGCGGATCAGGCCAGGACTATCCGTATCCCGGTGCACATGATCGAGACCATCAACAAGCTCAATCGCATTTCCCGCCAGATGCTCCAGGAGATGGGCCGGGAGCCCACCCCCGAGGAGTTGGCGGAACGCATGGAGATGCCCGAGGACAAGGTTCGAAAGGTCCTGAAGATCGCCAAGGAGCCGATCTCCATGGAAACGCCCATCGGTGACGACGAGGACTCACACCTCGGCGACTTCATCGAAGACGGCTCGGTGCCGTCGCCCATCGACTCGGCCACCGGCGAGAGCCTCAAGGAAACGACCCACTCGGTGCTGGCCGGTCTGACGCCACGGGAAGCCAAGGTTCTGCGGATGCGTTTTGGCATCGACATGAATACGGATCACACGCTGGAAGAGGTCGGCAAGCAATTCGACGTCACCCGCGAACGGATCCGGCAGATCGAGGCCAAGGCGCTGCGTAAGCTTCGACACCCGAGTCGATCCGAGCAGCTGAGAAGCTTCCTGCTGGAAGACTGATTCTCCGGCAGAGCAGGTGAAAGAAAAAAGGCGCCCCTTGGGCGCCTTTTTTTATTTTTATCAGGCGTGTGTCCGGATCAGGCGATTTCGCGATGAGAGTCGAAGTAGGAGCGGGAGCACTCGAGCCCTGACACAAGTCGTCTGAGATCTTCCAGATGCTTCGTGGGGGAACCGCCACCCTCGCGGATCCTGGCCATCAGCCCAAGGGCCCGCTCCATCCGCTCCCTGAATGCGGCGCTCTGAAGCGAAGCCTCCCGGGAGGCTTCGCCGGAGGCGGCCTCCTCGATCGCTGTCCTGTCGATCGTCTCACAAATCATCAGGACTCGCCGGGCCAGGAACCGCCACTCCGCATTGATTTTCTTTTCTTCCTCGTGCTCGCCGATTTGCATGCAAATTCCCCAAATTTTGCGGCTTTCGGTCTTTGTCAACGCCCAAACATAGATCATTTGACATATTTCTTCATCCTTTTTGTCAGAAAAAATGTCTATTCCCCTAAAAATCTAGGCTGCGACATAGCGACGATACCGGGGATCCCAGAATGCCGCATCGATTCGGGACTCGATCTCGCTGTCCTCGAGAGAGTCCCCGACGCCTTCGTCAGACGCGGCGCGCATCACGGCCGCGGCCACCACCCGCGAGACGTCCCGGAGTCGGCCGATCTCCGGGTAAACCATACCTTTATCGAGTTCCTCCTGGGTGACCTCTTCAGCCAGCGCGACTGCCGTGGCGCTGATCATGCCGTCGCTGACGTATTCGGCGCGGGACAGCAGACTCCCGAGCCCAAGCCCCGGGAATATGAAAACATTATTGCCCTGGCCGATGCGGAAGGTACGTCCGTCGAGATTCACGTCCGCGAATGGACTCCCGGTGGCCACAATCGCGGAACCATTCGTCCATCGGAGCACCTCTCCCGGACGGGCCTCGGCATAATCGGTCGGGTTCGAGAATGGCAACACGATGGGCGCCTCGCAGTGCTCCCTGGCGGACTCGATGACCGCGCGGTTGAATGCTCCGGGACGTCCCGAGGTGCCGATCAGAACCGTGGGCCTGAACGCTTTCACCACGCTCAGCAGGTCGCGGCCGCCCGGTCCGTCGACGCCCCGCTCCTTGGCGAGTTCCAGGGGCCAGGCCAGTTCGTTCTTGTAGCTGTCGGAGAATTCCACGTCGTCCACCAGCAGGCCCCGGCTGTCGAGGGCAGCGATATCGTGGCGATGGCCGCCTTCCTTTTCGATGGCCATACGAATCTGCCGGGCGATACCGAGTCCGGCGGCCCCGGCTCCGTAGATGAGAAACCGGTGGTCTGAGAGTTTGCCGCCGAGCTTGCGGACGGCGGCAATGATGCCTGCGAGCGTCACTGCACCGGTGCCCTGAATATCGTCGTTGAAAGAAAGGACCCTGCGCCTGTAACGATCCAGGATGGTGTGGGCACGGTCCTTGCGGAAGTCCTCCCACTGAACGAGGGCGCGGGGGAGCACCTTGGCCACGGCCTCGACGAACTCCTCGATGAAGTCGTAGTACGCATCCCCGGAGAGCCGCCGGTGACGCCATCCCAGATAAAGCGGATCCTCCAGCAGGGAAGCGTTGTCGGTTCCGACGTCCAGGCTGACCGGCAGCGTCAAAGCCGGAGGTATTCCAGCGGCTGCACAGTAGAGGGACAGCTTGCCGATGGAAATGGCCATCCCGCCGGCCCCCTGATCGCCGATCCCGAGGATGGACTGGTTGTCCGTGGCGACGATCAGGCGAATATCACGCTCGCCCGTGGCCGACTCGAGAACCTCGTCCATCCGCCCGCTCTGGTCCGGACTGAGCCATACGCCTCGCCCGCGGCGGAACACATGACTGAACTCGCGGGTGGCCCGCCCCACGGTGGGCGTGTACACGATGGGCATCAGGGCCGGCAGATCATCGATCAGCACCCGGTAGAAAAGCTGCTCGTTTCGGTCGTGTAGCTCCGCCAGCTCCACGTACTTGTCCATGGGATCCTTGAAGTGCACCAGGGATTCCATGAACCGCGTAATCTGCTGTTCCATGGTGTTGACGCCGACAGGCAGCAAACCCTCGAGCCCCAGGTACCCGCGCTCCTCGGTCGTAAACGCGGAACCCTTGTTCAACAGCGGATCCCGGATCAGGTCGTAACCGCGCCGACGGACTCGTTGCGGTTCCTCGGGTCCCGGGCTGTTCCACAGTCTTTCCGTCATTATCGTTCTCCTTTTCTTCTGGGAACGGGTCGGGTCGGAACGCTTAAGCACGTCCGCCTGCGTGGCGTCCGGTGCACCGCGAGGTGAGCCGAGTTAATCGGCCCTCCGGCAGCATCTACTTAGGGCTCAACCCAGTTCCTCCGATTTGATCACCAACATCTTTTCGATCTGCATGTCCGCAATCGTGTGGGGAATGCCCCCCACTCCGAGCCCCGACTCCCGCAGCCCCGCAAAAGGCATGCCGTCCACCCGGAACGCCGTATGGTCATTCACCATGACCGCCGATGCGTCAATCCGCCTGAAAACTCTCAGCGCCGTGTCCAGGTGGCGGGTGAAAACCGCCGCCTGGAACGCGAAAGGAAGTCGGTTGGCACGCTCAATGGCTTCGTCGATTTCGTCATAGGGATAAACGCACACGACGGGACCGAAGATTTCCTCGCTGCTGACGCGCGCGCCCTCCGGCGGCTGGAACAAGACGGTGCAGGCAAAACAGCTTTCGCCGATGCTCGTACCTCCCGACAGAACCTCGGCGCCCGCGGCCCGCGCCTCATCGACCCAATCTGCAATTCGGGCAACCTCGGCGCCGCGAATCAGCGGCCCCACCTCGGTCGCCGGGTCGGCAGGATCGCCGACCTTGAGCAGACTCGCAGCCCCGGCCAGCCGCTCGGCGAAATCCCTGGCGATAGATCTATGGGCGTAAACCCTCTGGACCGATACGCAAACCTGACCAGCATGATAGAAACCGCCCTTCGCCACGGCCGGCACCGCCAGCTCCATGTCCGCATCCTCCGCCAGGATGAGAGGTGCCGCTCCTCCATGTTCCAGAGCGCAACGGGTGCCCGGCGCGAGTTTGGACCGCAGCATCCAGCCAACCCGGGCGCTGCCGATGAAGCTGAAGAAGGCCACGCGAGGATCGGTCACCAGCTGCTCCGCCGTCGCCACGTTGGCGGCGATCAGGACCTGACTCCAGGCAGGCGGCAGGCCGGCCTCGCGCAGGATCTCGACCAGTCGCAGGCACGACAGGGGCGTGTCCTCGGCCGGCTTTACGATGACGGGGCAACCCGCGGCCACCGCTGCCGCGACCTGGTGCACGATAAGGTTCAAGGGATGATTGAAGGCGCTCACCGCCACGACCACGCCCACCGGTTCACGCAGCGTGAAGGCCGCGCGTGCAGCCCCTGCCGCAGTACCTCCCATCGGGACCACGTGACCCTGCTCGGTCCGGATCGTCTCGATGCACAGCCGGATACCGTCGATGGCCCGCGCCACCTCGACCCGGGAATCTGCCAGCGGCTTGCCCCCTTCAAGGGCGGCCTCCAGCGCCAGCGCGTCCCGGCGGCTCTCCATGATCACCGCGGTGCGCTCCAGGATGCCGACTCTTTCGTGGAGCGGCAGCCAGGCGTCGCGGTTCCGGAAAACGGCGTGGGCGCATGCGAGCGCGGCCGCCACGTGACGCCCGTCCCCGACCTCGATTTCCGCCAGCAGTCGGCCGTCGAACGGCGCCGTCACGGGCATGGTTCCGGCGGGCGGTGGCGCATTCTCGACAAGCAGCGGGCGAACTTCTGACACGGTCATGCTCCGAGCCTTTACAGGGGCTGG
>JASFOT010000020.1:0-12786 GCA_050116375.1 Gammaproteobacteria bacterium
GGCGACGGGCTCCTACGCCGGGGCCATGGGCGGGCCGCAGTTCATCTCCAGCAGCTATCGCGCCTACGCAGTAGACGCCAGCGGCGACGGCCGGGTCGATCTGTGGGAGAACTGGACGGATATCATGGGCAGTGTCGCAAATTACTTCACGGCCCACGGCTGGGAGGCCGGCGGAGAAGTCGTCGCGCGCATTCCCCGCGACGTTCCGGCGAACCTGCTCAGCGATGGCCTGCGTCTGGATCGGGATCTCTCGAGCCTCGTGGAACTCGGAATCCCGAGCGGGGGAGCGCAGAAAGTCATGGTCTTCGAGCTGGAGGCGGAGAACGGCCCTCAGTATTGGGTCGGCTACAAGAATTTCTACGTGATCACGCGGTATAACCGCAGCAACATGTACGCCATGGCCGTGTATGAACTTGGACAGGCCGTGCGGGCACGCCGGGAGGCAGCCGACAGTGATTCGGGTTAATCTTCGCCGGGTATGCCTCGTGCTGATCGCCGCCGTGGTGGCGGGCTGCGCCGGCCCGGACACGGACCGGGCGCCGAAGCGGCCACCGGATCTCAGCGATGTGCCGGACGCGGTGCCCCGGGTCGAGCCGCGCAGCGCCAGCGGTAACCCGCCCTTCTACGAGGTTTTTGGCAAGCGCTATCACGTGATGCCCACCGCCAGCGGGTACACCGAAAGAGGCGTCGCGTCCTGGTACGGAGAGAAGTTCCACGGACGCAGGACATCCAGCGGCGAGCCTTACGACATGTACGCCATGACCGCGGCGCACAAGACTCTTCCCCTGCCCGCCTACGTCCGGGTCACGAGCCTGGAAAACGGCCGCAGCGTCGTGGTCAGGGTCAACGATCGGGGACCTTTTGTCGACAACAGGCTGATCGACCTCTCCTATGCGGCGGCGGTCAAGCTCGGCATGATTGGCGCGGGAACGGCCATGGTTGAGGTAGAAACCATCGATCCCGGCAGGCCACGGAAGGCGGCGAAGCCTGCTGTTCCGGCCGCCGCTGACAGTCGGGTTTTCGTCCAGGCCGGCGCCTTCCGCTCCCGGCAGAACGCCGATGCCCTGGTTCGCAGAATCCGGTCCGATGCTCCCGGAGTCACGGGCGTGTTCGTCCAGGAAGACAGGGTGAACGGGCAAGCAATTTACCGGGTACGCATAGGGCCCATTGCCGGCGTTGACGATTTCGACCGCGTCGTGGAAAAGATGTCGATGATCGGCATTTCCGACGCCTACCTGGCGCTGGACTGAAACCTACTTTTCATTCCTTCCAGCCGTTAAACTTGGCGCCCATTCTCATCATTCCCACCCAACTGAATTTCGAAGGATCACGATGCTGAAAAGACCGAGCATCATGGCGGCGCTTTCACTTCTGGCGTTGTCTTTCAACGGCCTGGCAGCGGAGACACCGACCCCGGCACCGCCGGCGGTCAACGCCGAGGCCTACCTCCTGGTTGACTATTTCAGCGGCGAAACGCTTGCAGAGAAGGAGGCGGACCGCAAGGTGGAGCCGGCCAGCATCACTAAAGTCATGACGGCCTTTGTGATCTTCAAGGAGCTCGAAGCGGGCAACCTGAGTCTGCAGGACATGGTCACGGTGAGTGACCACGCCTGGCGCAAGAGCATGGGGACCTCCCGGATGTTCCTGGAGCCACGAACCCAGGTCCCTGTCGAGCAAATGCTGATGGGGATGATCGTGCAGTCGGGAAACGACGCCAGCATCGCCCTGGCGGAGCACGTGGCAGGCAGCGAGGAGACTTTCGCCGAAGTCATGAACGCCTATGCCGAGAAACTCGGCATGACGGGCACCCATTTCACCAACAGCACGGGCTTACCCAATCCGGAACATTACACGACGGCACGTGACCTGGTGCGCCTCGCCAGCGCCATGATCCGCGAGTTTCCCGACTATTACCGTTGGTACTCCCAGCCCGAGTACACCTACAACGGTATCACCCAGCCCAACCGGAACAGGCTGCTCCGGCTGGAAGAAGGCGCGGACGGCATCAAGACCGGCTGGACGGAGTCGGCGGGATACTGCCTTCTCGCGTCGGTGGCCAGGGACGACCGGCGCCTGATTTCCGTGGTGCTGGACTCTCCCAGCGAGCGCACCCGGACCGCGGCCAGCAAGGCCCTGATGTCCTACGGAATGCGCTTTTTCGAGACCCACCGTCTCTACGCGGCCGGCGAGGAAGTGACCCGGGTCCGGGTATGGAAGGGCGATTCCGAATCCGTGGCACTGTCAACGCGCGATGACCTGTACGTCACCGTGGCGCGGGGCCGATACGACGACCTTTCCGCGGTAATGAACGTTCAGTCTCCCCTGATGGCGCCCCTGCCGGGAGACGTTGCCGTGGGCGAACTTCAGGTCAGCCTGGACGACGAATCGCTGATTACCCGACCGCTTTATCCTTCGGTGCCGGTACCGGAGGGCAGCATCTGGCAGCGGCTCTCGGATACGGTGCTCCTCTGGTTCGAGTAGACGATGGCCGGACAGGAAGAGCAATACAAATCCCCCCTCGAGTTCCCGTGCGAGTTTCCGGTCAAGATCATGGGCCGTGCGGCTGACGATTTCGAGGACCTGGTCTCGGAGATTGTCAGCCGCCACGATCCGGGTTTCGCCTCTGAGAAGGTTTCCGTCAGGGCGAGTCGCGACGGCAATTTTGTCTCGATCACGGTCATCATCGTCGCGCGCAGCCGCGAGCAGCTCGATGATCTCTATCGCGAACTCAGCGCCCACGAACGGATTCTCATGGCGCTATGAGTCGAGTCAGGCCAGCGGTGATTCGTCACCTGGGACTCGTGGACTACGAGCCTACCTGGCGCCGGATGCAGGCTTTCACTGACAGACGGGACACCGAGACTCGGGATGAGATCTGGTTTCTCCAGCATCCACCGGTGTTCACCATGGGAATGAACGCCAGCCCGGAGCACCTGCTTACACCCGGAGACATCCCGGTCATCAAGATCGATCGCGGCGGTCAGGTGACGTATCACGGGCCCGGGCAGCTGGTGGTTTACCCGCTTCTGGACCTGGAACGTATGGGACTCGGCGTCCGGCAGCTGGTTTGCGCTCTCGAGCAGGCCATCGTCAGCCTTGCCGATCATTGGGGCATCGAAGCCTACGGCCGCCGGGACGCGCCGGGCGTCTACGTGGGCGAGAGCAAGCTGGCGAGCATCGGTCTCAGGATTCGAAGAGGCTGCAGTTACCACGGCATGGCACTCAATGTGAACCTGGACCTGGAACCGTTTTCGAGGATCAACCCCTGTGGTTACAGGGGCATGGCCGTGACCCGCCTCGCCGATCTCGGCGTGAGCAGCGACCTGGACGAGACCGCTGCCCTGCTGGAGCGATTCACGCTTCGCGCCCTGGGTCTGGACTCAGTGAGCCTGTCCTTTCCAGGTCCTGCCTGAGCCATGCGAGTCGCTCCGGGGCTCCCACGTCCAGCCATATGCCGCCGTGCATCTCGCCGGTCACCTTTCCCTCGCTGATCGCCCTCTCCAGGAGGGGGGCCAGGGAGAAGCGTCCCGGTTGGCAGTTCGAAAAGAGCGCGGGACGGTAGAGGCCGATCCCGCTGAAGGTTTTGGCGCCGACCCCGTGTTTGCACACCCGATTGCCCTCGAGGCGGAAATCACCGTCCGGGTTGTGATCCGGATTGGCCACCATCACCAGGTGAGCCAGGCTGCCCGACGGGCAACGCAGGCTGCCCAGCTCCAGGTCGCTCCAGACATCCCCGTTGACCACCAGAAAAGGCCCCGTGCCCAGCAAGGGCAGCGCCCTGAAGATGCCACCGCCGGTTTCCAGGGCGGGAAAACCCTCGTCCGAATAGGAAATTTCAACACCGAACTCACGGCCGTCGCCAAGGGCAGCGCGTATCTGTTCGCCCTTCCAGCCCAGATTGATCACGATGCGGCGTATGCCGGCGCGAGCCAGCCTGTGCAAGTGCCACTGGATCAGGGGGCGACCGCCGACATCGAGCAAGGGCTTGGGCGTCTGATCCGTCAGCGGCCGCATGCGTTCGCCCCGCCCGGCAGCCAGAATCATTGCTACCGTCGGTCCTTCGCCGGGATTCACGGCCGATGCTTTGATTGCGTTCTCCATGATCCAGTGCGCTCCGCCTGAATGCCCTCCGATGGTGCCCGTTGAAGGGTGGACACAACTGTGCCATTTTAGCCCCACGCCAGAGCCAGGCTCGCCACAATGACAACAGTCCAGCGCGCGCTCGCGGCGCTCCTTCTGCTGATGCCGGGCTTTTCGTTGCCCGCACAGGCCACAGAGGGATGCCCGACACCAACCGAACCGGTATATCCGGAGGAGAGCGATCAGGCGCCTATCGAATTCACCGCCGACGACGCGGAGGTGTCGGCCGATGGAATCAGCCGCTTCCGCGGTCGCGTCATCGTGAGGCAGGGGTTCCGCGAACTTGAGGCGGAACAGGTCGAGTATGACGACAGCAGCGGCAACATCAAGGTGGAGGGTCGAACCACTTATCGGGAACCGGCTTTCGAGATAAGTGCCGAGGACGGCAGGTACGATTCCCGTACGGGAGAGGCCCATTTCTCCGCTGGCACCTATGTCGTCCCCTCCCGTCCGGCCCGGGGCACGGCCAGTGAAGTCCGTGCCTCGAGCAAGGGCAAGATTGCCCTCGAGGACGTGAAATACACCACCTGCATGGAGGAAGACCCGGATTGGCAGCTTCATGCAGAGGATCTGGACCTGAACCTTCGTGAATCGCGGGGCGTGGCGCGAAAGGTGAAGCTGGATTTCAAGGGTGTCCGCCTGCTGTACTTTCCCTATCTGTCCTTTCCCCTCAATGACGACCGCAAGACCGGGTTGCTGCTGCCCGAGTTCCGTAACTCCGACCGTTCCGGCACCGAAATCCAGATCCCTTTTTATCTGAATATCGCGCCGAATCAGGACGCCACTATCACCGGGCGTTGGATGTCGGAACGGGGTCTGCAGCTTCAGAATGAATACCGCTATCTGACCCGACGCTCCCGTGGCCAGGCCGACCTGGAATATCTGCCCAGCGACGACAAATACGGCGATGACCGCTATTTTTCCAGCTGGCGGCACCTTACCCGCTACCAGACCGGCTGGCGTACCTCGGTTGACGTCAAGGACGCCTCCGACAGGGAATACCTCGAGGACCTGGGCTCGAGCATTGCGGACACCAGCCAGACCCACCTGCTTCGCAACGCAGAAGTCTCGTATCTGGGAACGACCTGGAATTTCGTTGCCCGGGTGCGTAACTACCAGACCATTGACGTGGGCATCAGCGACGAGGACAAGCCGGCAGACCGGCTGCCCCAGTTTCTTCTTTCAGGTCTCTGGCAGGACGGCCCCCTGGGCCTGAGCTACGGGTTCGATACCGAACTGGTGAACTTCGACGTGGATGAGGGCACCGACGGGACCCGTTTTTCCCTGGAGCCGTCCGTCAGCCTGCCTGTGGAGGGTCCCGGATACTTCTTTATCCCCGGCGTGCGCTGGCGCCTGACCGAATACGACCTGGACGGGGATGGCGATCTGGGGAATGACCAGCCATCCCTGGAAGCCCCGATCGCCAGCCTTGACACGGGGCTGATCTTCGAACGCCAGTCGAGCACCGGAAAATACGTGCAGATCCTGCAGCCGCGCATGCTGTTCGCCTACATCCCGTTCCGTAACCAGGACGACATTCCGGTATTCGACTCCGGCGAACCGGACTTCAATTACGTACAGCTGTTTCGGCCCAACCGTTTCGTTGGAGGCGACCGAATCGGCGATACCAGTCAGCTGAGCGTGGGTCTCACGACTCGACTCCTGGCTTCCGCCACCGGCCGCGAATTCCTGCGTGCCACCCTGGGGCAGGCTTTCTATTTCGACGACCGAAGAGTCGTGGTGCCGGGCGGCGAGGAAGATGACGACAACCAGTCCGACCTGGTAGCGGAACTGGGGCTGGATATCTTCCGGAACTGGAATGCCGACCTGGGATACCACTGGGACGTGAATGACAGTGAAACCCGGCTTGCAGAAGCCCGTATCCAGTACCGGCCGGCCGAGAACAAGGTCATCAACGCTTCGTATCGATATCGCCCTGGCATCCTCGAACAGGCAAGCGTGTCGGGCGGCTGGCCGCTTAGCAGACGGTGGAGCTTTGTGGGCGCCATCGATTATTCCCTCAGGGACGAATCGACGATCGACCGCATGCTCGGTCTGCAATACGAAAGCTGCTGCTGGGCAATTCGGTTCGCATCCAGCCGACAGGTCAGCAACCGCGACGGTTCCAAGGACACGTCCTTCCTGCTGCAGCTGGATTTCAAGGGCCTGGCGGGCCTCGGCAGCAACGCCCGGAATCGATTCGAGCGTGATATCCTAGGCTATTCGGTTTACGAATAATCCCCTAATCATGCGGAAATGCCTGCTCGCGATTATCGCCCTCGGGGCGCTTCAGAGTGTCGCCGCCCAGCCGGCGACAAGCCTGAGCAATACGGGAGCCCTGCTGGATCGCATTGTGGCGGTGGTTAACGAGGGCATCATCCTCAAGAGCCAGATGGACGACAAGGTCCGGGTCGTGACCGCGCAGCTACGGGAGCAGGGTAACCCGCTGCCGCCCCAGGAAGCCATTGAACAACAGGTTCTGGAACAGCTGATCGTGCAGGAGGTCCAGCTGCAAAGGGCGCGACGACTGGGCATCCGTATCTCCGACCAGATGCTGAACGGAACTCTCCAGCGCATCGCGGAGAGAAACGGCCTCACCCTGACCGAGCTTCCTGCCGTGCTGCAGTCCCAGGGCATCGACTACGCGCGCTACCGTGAAGACGTGCGCAACGACATGATTCTGGAAGCGCTGCTGTCCCGTGACGTAATAGCCCGCATTTCCGTCTCGGAGCGGGAAATCGGGCGGTTCCTCGAACGCCAGGAATCGAATGTCGGAGACCAGATCGACTACGACCTGTCCCATATCCTGATAGCCATCAGCCCATCGGCACCGTCAGAGGAAGTCGAGCAGGCCGAGCAGCGCATTAAAGACGTGGAGAAAGAGCTGCAGGACGGCGCGGATTTTGCGGAACTGGCGGTCACCACTTCAGACGGACAAAACGCCCTGAACGGCGGCAATCTGGGATGGCGCAAGGGATCTCAGCTTCCCGACGTTTTCTTCGACGTGGTGCGGCATATGGAGCCGGGCGAGATATCCACGCCAATCCGGAGCCCGAGCGGTTTCCACATCCTCAAACTGAACGATGTCCGCGGTAGCGAAAGAGTGGTAGAGCTGCAGCACCACACCATGCATATTCTTCTCCGACCCGACGAGGTACTGGACGACAGCGCGGTGGAGGCCAAGCTGTCCCGCATCCGTGAGCGCATCATCGCAGATGGCGAGGACTTCTCCGACATCGCGCGCCTGGAATCTGACGACCCGGGGTCCGCTCCCACGGGAGGAGATCTGGGGTGGAACGCCCCCGGCACCTTTGTACCCATATTCGAGCAGGAGGTGGCCTCCCTGAAACCGGGAGAGATCAGTGAACCCTTCCGGACCGAATTCGGGTGGCACATCGTGCTGCTTGTGGACCGGCAGGAACGTGACACCACGGATGAAGTCCGGCGTATGCGTGCCATCGAGGCCATCCGGGCCAGCAAGCGTGAACAGGAGACCGAAATCTGGCTGCGTCAGTTGCGCGACGAAGCGTATGTGGAAGTGCGCGGCTGACACACTGACCGGGCTGCAGCCATGACAGCTCACCTCCCCTTAGTCGCCCTCACCCCCGGCGAACCGGCCGGGATAGGCCCGGATCTTGCCCTGGCAGCGGCGACACAATCACTGGATGCGCGGCTGGTAGTGGTTGGCGACAGGCATATGCTGGCAGACCGGGCCCGGCGTCTGGACCTCCGTGTGGAAGTTCTGGCGATCAAGGACGCGCCACCTGCTCACCGTCCCGGTCATCTGCACGTACAGCACGTTCCACTCGACCAGCCCGTGGAGTGCGGCTGCCCAGACCCGCGCAACGCGGGTTACGTCATACGATGTCTGGACAAAGCCGCGCTTGGTTGCCTGGAGGGTCAATGGCAGGCGATGGTCACCGGGCCGGTGAACAAGGCCGTGATCAACGAGGGCGGCATACCTTTCACCGGGCACACGGAATATCTGGCGGAACTCACCGGGGCCGAACTGCCCGTCATGATGCTGACTGCCGGCGACTTCCGTGTCGCCCTGGTGACCACACATCTGCCGCTCGCGGAAGTTCCTGCCGCCATCACCGTTGACCGGGTCCAGCGCACGCTGGAGATTATCGATCGTGATCTCAGGGACCGGCTCGGTATCGATCGGCCGAGGCTCCTGGTCTGCGGATTGAATCCCCACGCCGGCGAGGGTGGTCACCTGGGACGCGAGGAAATCGAAGTGATCCAGCCTGTCATTTCGCGGCTGGTCGAAGCCGGCGTCGAGGCACTCGGCCCGCTGCCGGCGGATACCGCCTTCACCCGCGATCGGCTCGCGCAGGCGGACGTCGTGGTGGCCATGTATCACGACCAGGGTCTGCCGGTCCTGAAGTACGCCGGTTTCGGGCAAGCCGTCAACGTAACGCTTGGCCTTCCAATCATCCGCACCTCGGTCGATCACGGCACAGCGCTCGATATCGCCGGGACCGGGCGCGCCGAACCGGGAAGTCTGCTGGCGGCCATCACGATGGCGGCACGAATGGCCGGGACCGGGCATTGATCCACCGGCCTCGCAAGCGATTCGGCCAGCATTTCCTTCACGATCCGGTAATCATCGCCAAGATTCTAAAGGCGGTGGATCCGAAACCAGGCCAGACGCTGGTCGAGATCGGCCCGGGCCAGGGCGCGATCACGGTGCCGCTTCTGGACCGGGTGGGCACACTCCACGTGGTGGAGATCGATCGTGACCTGTGCAGTGAGCTCCGGCACCGCTGTGCCGGTCACGGTGTCCCGGTAATCCACTGCGCCGATGCGCTCCGTTTCGATTTCGCGGCACTCGCGCCGGCCGGTTCACGGCTGCGCCTCGTGGGAAATCTGCCCTACAACATTTCCACCCCGCTGATCTTCCATCTGCTCGGTCAGCGGGAACATATCGAGGACATGCATTTCATGTTGCAGCGGGAGGTGGTGGACAGAATGGCCGCCCTGCCCGGAACGAAACAATACGGCCGCCTGACCGTAATGCTGGCGGCCGGCTGCCGCGTGGAGCCTCTTTTCAGCGTCGGCCCGGGTGCTTTCCGCCCGCCACCCCGGGTCCGCTCGTCGGTGGTGCGGCTGACGCCGTGGATGGATCCACCTTTCGAAACGGGGAATCCCCAGGTTTTTGCAGAACTTGTCAGACGGGCGTTTTCCATGCGGCGAAAAACGTTGCGTAACGCCCTGGGCGGCATGATCCCGGAATCGGAAATCGTCGCCGCCGGGGTGGATCCGGGCTGCCGCGCCGAAACATTGTCCCCCCAGACGTTCGCCGCTCTCGCCCGAAGAATCGCGCCGGGTGCGTGTCCCCGTTGATCCGGAATTCACCCTATACTCTAATCGGAATCATTTCAGACTTCTGGAAACGAGAGAGGAATCCCCATGGCCGGCTATAAGAGCGTGCTCGTTGCCGTCGACCTGACAGAACACAGTGACGCCGTCGTGCGCCGCGGGATGGAGATCGCGCGCGCCTGCGGCGCCAAATTCAGCTTGCTGCACGTGGTCGAATACATTCCCGTGGAACCCATGGGAGAGGCCCTCCTGCCGGCGGTGGACATCGAGGACGAGCTTGTAGAAGGCGCACAGCACCGGCTGGAGGACCTTGCCCGGCGTCTGGGGATCGAAGACACGGAACGAGGGGTGGAGAAAGGCACAATCAAGTCCGAGGTCGTCCGCGTCGCCGAGGAAACCGGCGCTGATCTGATCGTGCTGGGAAGCAAGGAAAGACACGGAATAGCGGTGATGCTGAACCTGACCGAAGACACCATTCTTCACGCGGCGCCCTGTGACGTGCTAGCCGTGCGCATCCCGGGCTGAGTGCCAGGATCCCCGGCCATGACCGAACCACACGATATTCGTGTACAGGCAAGCACGGCCTACGTGGCCGAACAGTCCGATGCCGCAGCGAACCGCTTCGTGTTCTCCTACACCATCACCATCGTCAACGAGGGATCCCGGGCGGCCCAGCTCCTGAGCCGCCACTGGATCATTGCGGATGCCGAGGGCCGGGAACAGGAAGTACGGGGAGAAGGCGTTGTCGGAGAGCAGCCGCTGATCCATCCGGGACAGGGATTCAGATATACCAGCGGCGCGGTGCTCGAAACGCCCGTGGGCTCCATGCGAGGCAGCTACCAGATGGTGGACCAGCAGGGTCGTCACTTCGATGCCGCTATCCCCCCGTTCACCCTGGCCGTACCCGGCGCTCTCAACTGATCGCGATGCCTGTCTACGCCATCGGAGACGTGCAGGGATGCTATGACGAACTGCGCAGACTCCTCGACAGACTGGATTTCGATCCGGCGCGTGACAGGCTCTGGTTCACCGGCGATCTGGTCAATCGCGGACCGAGATCTCTAAAGGTCCTGCGTTTTGTCCGCAAGCTGGGCGACAAAGCCGTGACCGTGCTCGGAAATCACGACCTGCATCTGATCGCCGCCGCCGAGTTCCCCATCCGCCGCCGCTCCAAGGACACGCTCAGCAAGATCTACGGTGCAAAGGATCATGAGGAACTGATGCACTGGCTGCGACATCGCCCGATGATGCATTACGACGGAGATCTGGATTTCGTACTGGTGCACGCCGGCCTTTCGCCCCAGTGGGATCTGAAGACCGCCCTTGCCGCCGCGGCTGAACTCGAACATATGCTGAGGAGCGATCGGTACCGCAAGTTTCTGAAGCGTATGTACGGCAACCAGCCGAACCGGTGGTCCCGCAAGCTGTCAGGCTGGAACCGGCTGCGCTACATCACCAACTGTTTCACGCGCATGCGCTACTGCGACAGGCACGGCCGACTGGAGTTATCCCGCAGCGGAAAACCGGGCCACCGGGACAAGAAATACCTGCCCTGGTTCAGGGTGCCGGAACGGGAAAACAAGGATCTCAGAATTATCTTCGGCCACTGGTCCACGCTCGGGCCGGTCAAGGACAGGAATATCTTTCCCCTGGACACCGGTTGTGTCTGGGGCGGATCCCTGACGGCCCTCAGAATCGACAAGAATCGCGTGGAGCGCATCAAGAATCGCTGCAAACAGGCGCAGAAACCGCGTTAGGAAGTGCCGAGACGCTCTTGGGCTAGAATACCCCCGACATCCGGTCTTTCACCCGACGAGTACGAATGAACATCGACCTGCAAGGCAAACGGGCGCTGGTCTGTGGCGCCAGTCGCGGTATCGGGCGCGCCTGCGCCATAGCGCTGGCGCAGCACGGCGCCGAGATCGTGGCGGCAGCCCGTGATACGGACCGCCTCGAAAAACTGACCCGGGAGCTGCCCGCCGGAGAGGATCGGCAACACACCAGTATCTCCGTAGACTTTTCCGATCGCCAGGCACTGAACGACGCGCTGCGCGACGCGACGGCCCGGGGATCCATCGAGATCATCGTGAACAATTCCGGGGGACCGGCGGCGGGGTCGGCCATCGATGCCGACCCGCCGGCCTTCGAGGACGCGTTCCGGCAGCACCTGATCGCCGACCAGATCATCCTCCAGAAATTGCTACCGGGCATGAAGGCCGCGGCCTACGGCCGGGTCATCAACATCATCTCCACCTCGGTGAAGGAGCCGATCCCCGGGCTCGGCGTATCCAACGTCATCCGGGGAGCCGTGGCGAGCTGGGCGAAGACTCTCGCCGGGGAACTGGGCCCCTTCGGCATCACCGTCAACAACGTGCTGCCGGGATTCACCGCCACGGAGCGACTGGATTACATCTTTCGACAGCGGGCGGAAGTCTCCGGGCAAAGTTACGAGGCGGTTCGGGACCAGGCGCTTTCGCAGGTGCCGGCCGGCCGATTCGCATCGCCCGAGGAGACGGCGGCGGCGGTCACTTTTCTCGCGTCCCCGGCCGCCTCCTACATCAACGGGATCAACCTGCCGGTAGACGGAGGACGGACGGCGAGCCTGTGAGCGGGGATCGGGTCAGGATAGCCAACTTTATCGACGGGAAAATGCGGCCGCCTGGAATGGGCCGTTACCTGGAGGTCTACGAACCGGCCACCGGCCAGGTCTACGCCGAAGCCCCGGATTCGACGGATGCCGACCTCGAACTCGCCGTCGAATCGGCACGAAACGCCTTTCCCGATTGGAGTCATGCGCCGGCCGAGCACCGCGCCGCGATCCTGAGAAAAGTAGCCGACGGAATTCTGCGGAGGGCCCCTGCGCTGGCCCGGGCCGAAACCGTAGACAACGGCAAGCCTATCGCCCTTTCCGAGGATCTCGACATCCCCCGCGCCGCCGCCAACCTGCAATTTTTTGCGGCGGCTGCGTCACAATTCGCCAGCGAGGCGCATCTCACCGATCCGACGACGATCAACTACACCCTGCGGCAGCCAATCGGAGTGGTCGGCTGCATTTCGCCCTGGAATCTTCCGCTCTATCTCTTCACGTGGAAGGTGGCGCCGGCGCTGGCGGCCGGCAACTGCGTCATCGGCAAGCCTTCGGAAGTCACTCCGATGACCGCGTCGATGTTCGCGGAGATCTGCGCTGACGCGGGGCTGCCGCCCGGGGTGCTGAACGTTCTTCACGGCAGCGGTCCGGGGATCGGGCAGGCAATCGTGGAACATCCGGAGATCCGCGCAATTTCCTTCACCGGCGGCACCCGGACCGGCGCCAGACTGGCC
>JASFOT010000021.1:0-12736 GCA_050116375.1 Gammaproteobacteria bacterium
ACGACTATTCCAAGGCCGTTGGCTACGAGCTCGGTCTCCGGGGTCTGAATGTCTGTACCGGGTGCGGGCCCGGCGCCATGAAAGGGCCCATGAAAGGCGCGGCTGTCGGCCACGCCAAACAACGCATTACGCAGGGGCGATATGTCGGAATCAGCGAACCGGGCATTATCGCGGCGGAGGCTCCCAACCCTATCGTCAACGAACTGGTCATCATGCCGGACATCGAGAAACGGCTGGAGGCCTTCGCCCGAATCGGCCACGGCTTCGTCATCTTCCCCGGGGGCGTCGGAACAGCCGAGGAACTGCTCTTCCTGCTCGGCATTCTTCTGGACTCGCGAAACCGGGATATTCCATTCCCCCTAATTCTCACGGGTCCGGCCTCGGCACGTTCCTATTTCGAGAGGCTGGATGCCTTTGTCCGGGAAAGCCTGGGAGAGAGGGCCGCAGATTGCTATAGCGTCACCCTTGGCAACGCCGAACATGTGGCTCGGGAAATGGTGGCCGGCATGTCCAGGGTTCGGGAATACAGACGGGATACGGGTGATGCCCTCTATTTCAACTGGCGGTTGTCCATCGATCGCTTGTTCCAGGAGCCGTTCGACCCGACTCACCAGGCCATGGCGTCCTTGCAGCTGAATCGGGATCTGGAAGCCCACGTGCTGGCTGCCAATCTGCGCAGGACGTTTTCCGGTATCGTCGCCGGCAATGTGAAGGACGAAGGTATCCGGGCCGTCGAGAAAAATGGTCCTTACGAAATTCACGCCGAACCGGCGATCATGGATTCACTCGACGGCATCCTGCAGGCTTTCGTCGCCCAAAGCCGCATGCGACTGCCCGGCGAGGTTTATACGCCCTGTTACCGGATAGTCCGCTGAGCGTCCGCCACCAAAAACGTTAACCCCGTCACAGATAATGCCCCGTCCCGGGGATGCCACGGCACTCTGTGAAGCGCTTCACGGTCCTTTCCCCCGGCTTCCGTCTAGTCTGCCTATCCGCCAGCAAAGCCATCGGAGACAATCGTGGCAACAGACCGACGGCAGAAGAAAAAGGGCAGCAATAAAGAGGATCGGAAAGGCTCGGGGCGATCGGCGGATCGTCATCGTCTGTCCTCCCCGGCTGTGGGCTGGGAGGCATACCGGGGTTGGCTGGGTCGCCTGAACAGGAATGAAGCCAAGCGGCAGGGACCGGACTCCATTTATACGTGGAAGGGTTACCAGGCGTGGACTGCAAAAATCCGGGCCGACTGGGAGCCCGAAGGCTGAATCAAACTCTCTGTCCGACGGGGGACATGGGGAGAGCATATCAATGGGAACGAATCGGGATCTGAACGCTAAAGGCGACCGACTTGACGCCGGCCGGGCGCGGGACCGCTGGACCTGGGTAAGTCTCGCCCGCTCGCGAGCGGCCTCGAGCCTGGAGCAACAGCGGGCCGGGAATCGGTCCGGCTTCTATCTCGCGCTGCCGCATCAGCAGGAAACGCCTTAAGCCCAGACCGGGTCCGTCGCCCGCCTGCAAACCTCACCTTATAATCGCCCCGTCCGGCCGCAAAGGTTGCGGCCGCCCCGCGGGGATAGCGCTGGATGGCGTCAATCTGGATAACGGTCCTTCTCTCGGTAGCCGCCGGCGCGCTGCTGGCGGCATTGAAAGTACGGCGCGACCGAGCGCTGAGCCGCCATCGTCAGGTGTTTAACAGGCTGGCGCTGCCCGACGTTTCCGGTGACGTTTTCCATGCGAGAGAAACCGCTCTTCTTCCGCCCCCCGCCGCCCGCTATCTGAGGCACGCGATCCGGGACAGGGCTCCGCTGGCGAAGACGGTCGATCTCCACCTGCTTGGCGAAATGCGGGTGCGGGAGGACGGCGACTGGTTCAAGTTCGAGGCTATGGAGAGAATTTGTCCCGAGCGTGGCTTTCTGTGGCAGGGGCGAATCGAAGGCCTGGGCAGGGTGTCTGCGGAGGGAGCCGAGTATTTCTCGGGCGGGCGCGCGGCATCCGAATTCTTCCTCGGTGGTCTCCTTCCTCTTGTCAGGGTGCACGACGGGGAATTCGGGAGATCGTCTGCGGGACGGCTGCTGATCGAGTCGATCTGGCTGCCTGCCTGCCTCACACCGGACCGCGGGGCGCTGTGGCATCCGGGTGACGACCACCGGTGCACCGTGCGGTTGCCGGGACAGGCGGAGATCACGAGCCTCAACATGACGGTGGCGGAAAGCGGCGCGTTGATTGACGTCAGCATGATGCGTCACCAGGGGGGAGAGGCGAACAACTTCGGTCTGATGCCCTTCGGCATACGCGTAGAGAAGGAGAAACAGTTCGGCGACTTCACGGTGCCTTCCGAAGTTTCGGCCATATGGGGTTACGGCACGGATGACGCGGACGAGTTCATGCGCATAAAGGTCGAAGACGCCCGATTCCTCTGATCGCCATGATCGTATCCCCGAGTTCCGGTCGGGCCGGGAAATCAGAAACTGTGACGCCTGTCACAGTGCACTTCATGCCCATGGCGATAAGTTGCCGAGAAGAAGGAGTCTCGGAAATCGACGCGTGGAAAAAGTCATTCAGCTACTCGATGAAGTTGACGAAATCATCGGCCTGTTCCTGCTCGGCGCTCGGGTCAATTCCGCCCGTATCGTTGCGAGTGGCTGTCTGCTGACGCTGGCGCTCATCGCGGTGTTGCTGCCGGCCTGAAAGCCCTGTGCCCGCCAGCCCCGTTACCGCCCGCTGCCGTCGAAGCGCTCCGCAGATCCGCCCCGGGGCCGGAACGAGGCGGCGACCAGGGCTTTGAAAGGACATCATCCATGGGCAGAAGATCGCGAACTTCACCTGACGGCGACCCGAGGGCGACGGGCGCCAGCGACTGCTACCTGGCCGACGTTGCGCGGCAGAGACGCGCCGGCGCGGATGAATCTGCGTCGTGCTCCGGGTCCGTAATACAGGACTGGGACGGGCAGGAGCGTAGATCCGAGGAAGTCAGCTGTTTCGATCCCTATCTTGTAGGGCTTGCCCGGGGCGGGCGCTCCTCTCCCTAGATCCGATGGCGCGGGTGCCCAAGACGTAGGTCTCGAGCGACCTGCACTGGGCCCGGTTTTCCCCGTCCGGTAATTTGACGTCGCCATCGCCTGCGACCCGGACATCCCTGATGTTGTCGGACCCGCTGGCTTATCCACCCCCCTTTTCCTGCCGTCACGCCTTCCCGCCGGACATGTCACGGTGGACTGGGGGAGAGGAGCGGTTTAGGCTTCCCCACCCCGGGAGGTAATGCCATGACCGACAAGAATCCACCAGGCAAGGACGAGCTTCGGAAAAGGCTCTCCAGCGAGCAGTATCGGGTAACTCAGGAAGCGGCCACCGAGGCGCCGTTTACAGGGATCTACGTTGACTGCAAGGATGACGGGATCTACCGGTGCGTCTGCTGCGGGAGCGAGCTCTTCAGTTCAGAACACAAGTACGATTCCGGATCCGGCTGGCCGAGTTTCTGGTTGCCCCTGGCAGGGGAGAGGATCGAGGTTAGGGAAGATCGAGCGCTGGGCATGGTCAGACAGGAGATTCTGTGCGCTGGTTGCGGTGCTCATCTGGGCCACGTTTTTCCCGACGGGCCCCGACCGACAGGTCTGAGATATTGTGTCAACTCGGCGGCGTTGCAGCTCGACCGGGAATCGGACGAAACGGCTGATAACGAATAGATTTCCGTGCCGGCCCGCCCGCGACCATATTCCGGTCCGGTGCCAACCCGGTGCAAAGCGAGGTGTGTGTATGAGAGCGTTGAAGATTATCGCGGTAGCGTTGCTGCTGGCCCCTTTCGTGGTAACGGCGGAGGATGTGGAAACGCTGCAGATCATAGAGGTGGTCGAGGGCGCCGGCGAGGTGGCAGAAGCCGGTCAGGTGGCCGTCGTTCACTATACGGGATGGCTTTACGATGCGGACGCCGAGGATAACCGTGGCGAGAAGTTCGACAGCTCGGTGGATCGTAATGAGCCTTTCAAGTTCCCGCTCGGAGCCGGCCGGGTCATCCGGGGCTGGGACGAGGGCGTGGCGGGAATGAAAGTCGGCGGAAAGCGCCGGCTCGTCATTCCGCCGGACATGGCCTACGGAGAGCGGGGCGCGGGTCGCGTGATCCCTCCAAACGCCATTCTGGTTTTCGATGTGGAGCTGCTGGATCTGGAATAAGGGAACATCCCCGCAAATGACCGCGGCGGCTCTGGCCGATGCAGATGGATTTCAGAGTGAATAGCGGCGTCGTGTTCGGGCGCCCGCGGGGCCGATGAGCGCTGAAACGAGGAAATTCATAAGATTTGCGGGGGCGGGAGCAGCGGCCTGCGTCGTGGTCGCCCTGATCCTGATAGGAAGTCTCTGGGCCTTCGGTTTTCTGGACCGGCCAAAGGGGCACCACGCTGTGGACGTGAGGCTGCTAACGCTCGGTGAGCGGCTGGACCTGGCGGAAGCCCTGGGAGAGCCGGCTGCCAATGAGCGCCCGTCTCTCCCTCCCCTGGAGGAGATACCTCCGCTGGAAATTCCGCGTCGCAGGGAGCCCGGCTTCGTGCAGGTCGAGTTCTCCGTTGACGCCCGGGGCCGAGTGACCGATGCCGAGGTGGTACGCTCGATGCCCGAGGGCCTGTTCGATCAGCAGGCCCTTGAGATCATCCGCTCGCGACAGTATCCGGCCGGAGACAGCGGACGACGGACCGAGGTTGTCGACTTCACCGTGGAGCCCGGAGAAAAGTAAACGACTTTCTCAGATGGAAACATCCGGGTTCAGGGTATAAACGCCGGTCACCCGGGCCTCTGCCAGCACATGGCCGGCGATGGCCGCGACGACGTCCGCACCGCCAAATTCACCTTCCACGGGGCATTGCTCGAGATCCGTGGCGTAGAGCACGAAGTGGTAATGATGGGGAATGGCGTCATTCCAGGGCGGGCACGGACCGTCGTATCCCAGATAGACACCGCCCATCTCCGGATCGCCCTCGAACCAGGCCGTATAGTCATTCCGGCCCTGGCGGGCGCCGTCGGGTCCAGGGGGTGACTTCTTGCCACCCGCGGTAATGCCGCGACTGCACTCTCCTTCGCCTATACCCGTGGTGTCCGGCGGGATGTCCACCATGACCCAGTGATAAAAATCGGTACGCGCCAGGCTCGCGGGCACCACGCGGCCCTCCTTGTTCACGTCGTCAGGCCGGGTCGGGACGTCCGGATCGACACACAGCAGGACCAGGGAACGACAGCCGGCAGGGACCTCCCCCCAGCGAAGACACGGATTGAGATTCTCGCCGAGCCGGACATGGTCCTTCGCATCCGGAACGCCGAACGCAAATCGCTCCGGGATCCTGTCGCCGTCGTTGATGTCCACAATCTCGAGTTTCATTGCTGTCATCCTCCTCAAGCTAATTCTGCCTTTTGTGTCGGCCTGTCCGATTCCATCTCACGCAGCACCTCTGCAATCTGATCCGCGGCCCATTCCAGGGAGGCGCGATCGACCGCCAGAGGCGGCGCGAGCCTGACGACGGTCTCGTGTGTTTCCTTGCTCAGCAGCCCTCTCTTCATGAGGCGCTCGCAGACCTCGCGGGCCGAAGCCTGCGCCGGTTCAATCTCCAGCCCGATAAACAGCCCCCGTCCGCGAACCTCGCGGATCAGCGGACTGTCGATCGCCCGCAACCGTTCCAGCAGCCAGGCACCTTTTTCGGCGCTCTGTTTCACCAGGTCCTCCTCTAAAAGAATATTGAGGGCTTCCAGGGCGATGGTGGCCGCCAGCGGGTTGCCTCCGAATGTACTGCCGTGATCCCCGGGCCGGAAAACATCCATCACCTCGTGTCTCGCCAGAAACATTGAAACCGGCAGGATGCCTCCCCCCAGCGCCTTGCCGAGGATGAGACCGTCCGGCGCGATATTTTCGTGCTGGAAAGCGAACATCTTTCCCGTCCTTCCGAGGCCGGTCTGGACCTCGTCGCAGATCAGCAGGACGTTGTGGCGACGGCAGATTTCCGCGCAGCGGGTCAGATATCCCTCCGGCGGGATGACAATGCCGCCCTCCCCCTGGATGGGTTCGACGAGGAATGCCGCCGTTTCGGGCGTAATCGTCCGCTCCAGGGCGTCCGCGTCGCCGAAGCTTGTCAGCTTCAGTCCGCCGGGGAAGGGGCCGAATCCGTCGCGATACTGGTGTTCCGAAGACATGCCCACGATCGCGATCGTCCGCCCGTGAAAGTTACCTTCGCAGGCCACGATCTCGGCCCGATCAGGAGCCACTCCCTTGATTTCGTAGGCCCATTTTCTGGCCGCTTTCATCGCCGTCTCGACGGCCTCGGCCCCCGTGTTCATCGGCAGGGCCGCGTCGAGCCCCGAGAGTTCACAGGCTTTTTTCAGCAAGGGCGCCAGCCGGTCGGTGTGGAACGCGCGGGAGACAATGCTCAGCGTTCCGGCCTGTTCGATCAGCTTTTTCACCAGTCTGGGGTGGGCGTGGCCGTGGCTGACGGCCGAGTAGGCGCTCATCATATCCAGATACCGGTTGCCCTGATCGTCCCACACGAACGCTCCCTTGCCCCTGACCAGCACGACGGGGAGGGGATGGTAATTGCGGGCGCAGTAACGGCTTTCCAGTTCTATAGTCGGGTTGCTCACGGAATCCTCCGTCAGAGGGGAAGCTCAGTGCGAACAGTTTCATTCTAGGTTAATGTCATGTCGACTTTCACGCCGTCCTTGCGCGGCCATGGGCCTGTCGCTACCGTGGCAGGCTTTTCGACTTTCGGAGACCCGGTTTGGAAGCCCCGATTCTGTTGGTTGTCCTGATTATTGCCGTGGGCGTCGGCGCCCAGTGGATAGCGTGGAGGGTGCGACTGCCCGCCATTATTCTGCTCGCGGCGGCGGGGCTGCTGGTGGGTCCGGTGACCGGTCTGGTGCCGGGAGGGCCCGGCATGGCACACGCCGTGGAGCCGGTGGTGGCCCTGTGTGTTGCGGTCATCCTGTTCGAGGGCGGCCTGAGCCTGCAGCGGAGCGAACTGCGCGTCGCCGCGCGCGGCGTGCGTCGCCTGGTCTATGTCGGGGGTCCCCTTGCGTGGCTTTTCGGGAGCCTGGCGGCTCACTACATTGCGGATCTCAGCTGGCCAGTCGCCCTGGTTTTCGGCGCCATCCTTATCGTGACCGGGCCGACGGTGATTATGCCCCTGCTGAGACAGGCAGGCCTGAACCGGCGCGTATCCTCGTATCTGAAGTGGGAGGGAATCGTCAATGATCCCATCGGCGCTCTGCTGGCGGTGCTGACCTTGCAGTTTTTTATCTTTGCCGGCGAGGGCCAGGGCTGGATACGGGTGACCGAAGGGCTGGCATCGGCGATTGCGGTGGCGGTGGGTCTCGGCGGACTGGTGGGCTGGCTTACCGGAAAGGGTTTTCAGCGCGGACTCGTGCCCGAGTACCTCAAGTCCCCTGTCATGCTGACGCTGGTTCTCGTCGTTTATTCGCTCTCGAATCTGGCCCAGGAGGAGGCCGGGCTGCTGGCGGTCACCGTGATGGGCATCGTGGTCGGCAATATGAACCTGCCCGGCCTCCAGGACATGAAGCGATTCAAGGAGTACATCACCGTGATGCTTGTTTCGGTCGTGTTCGTGCTGCTGACGGCGACCATGGATCCGGACGTCGTACGAGCGGTGAACGTTCCCAACCTGATTCTGGTCGCGGCGATCCTGTTCCTGGTGCGACCGGCGGCCGTCATGCTCGCGACCATCGGGGCCGGCATGTCCATCGAGGAGCGTCTGCTGCTGGCCTGGATTGCCCCCCGGGGAATCGTCGCCGCTGCCACGGCCGGTGTTATGGCTCCGGCCCTCGTCCAGCACGATTTCGAAGGCGCAGAACTGCTTTTGCCGCTGGTCTTCGGTGTCATATTCGCCACGGTCGTCGCCCATGGCCTGAGCATCGGGTTTCTCGCGAGAAAACTGGGGCTGGCCAGTCCGACCCGGGACAGCGTCCTGATTGTCGGCGCCTCCCCGTGGTCCGTGGAGCTCGGCCGGGTTCTTCAGGATCTGGACGTCAAGGTGCTGGTGGCGGACAGTTCCTGGCACAAGTTGAGGCCTGCAAGACTCGCCGGTCTAAAAGTGTTCTACGGGGAGATTCTTTCGGAATTCGCTGACGAATCGGTCGAACTGGGGCACGTTGGCGCGGTGCTGGCGGCCACTGACAACGACGCTTACAACGCGCTGGTGTGCACCGCTCTGGCCCCGGATATCGGCCGCGACCGGGTGTTCCAGCTGCCCATGGGCCCCGGGGGGGACGATGATCCCAAGGGTGTCGCCCTGAGCCTCAAGGGACAGATGGCCTTCGGCGAGGAGGCTGAATACGAGAATCTGTGGAGGCTCTACGTGGATGGCTGGACGTTCACGCGAACACGGCTGACAGACTCATACAGCTACAGTGATTTTCTCGGCGACACGGACTCCCGGGCCATGCAGATTGTCAGGATAAGGCCGGAGTCCCGCGCCCAGTTCCTTTCGCCGCAGCAGGAAGTCGAGCCGGAGGCGGGCGACGTGCTGGTTTGTTTCGGACCGCCTCGCACCGAGGAGGCGACAGTTCGGCCGCAGATAGAACGCCAGGGGGAGGCCCTGCCAGGATGAGCCGGGTGGAGCTCCACCCGGAGTCTATCCCCGGCCCCGCAGGCAGACTCGAAGCCGTTGTGGAAGTTCCGGCGGTCGCGCATTCGGACGCGGTGGGGGTCATTTGTCATCCCCATCCCGTTTATCACGGCACCATGAACAACAAGGTCGTGCACACAGTTTCCCGGGCGATGAACAGGCTGGACCGGCCGGCGGTGAGATTCAATTTCCGTGGGGTCGGCGAGAGCCACGGGGAATACGCCCACGGGGAAGGAGAAACAGAGGACGCCCTTGCCGTGATTGAATGGGCCCGGGAGCGATGGCCGGCGGCGGAAATCTGGCTGGCCGGGTTTTCCTTCGGCGCGTTCGTCGCGCTTCGAGCGGCCGCCGGGACGAAACCTGCCTGCCTGATCACGATTGCGCCGCCCATCCAGCGGTTTGACTTGGCCGACCTGCCGCGCCCGTCCTGTCCCTGGCTTATCGTTCAGGGGGACCGGGACGAACTCGTCGACAGTCGGCGGGTCCTCGAATGGGCGACCGGGCTCCGTCCGGCCGCGATCGTCGAACTCATGGAAGACACCGATCATTTCTTCCATGGCCGATTGACGCGGCTGCGGGAGACTATTATGGGATTCCTGCGATCCAGCGCCCCGGCATGCGAGGATTCGTGATCACCAAATTGAGAAAATTCCTGCATACCGCCTTCGAGGCTTCTCCGGAAGGAGAAGAACCGGAACGGGACCAGGGTGCCCGCGTGGCCATCGCGGCGCTTCTGGTGGAAATGTCCAGGGCCGATTTCCTCGAGAGCCCCGAGGAGCGGCAGGCGATCCGGGAGCTTCTGGCGTCACATTTCTCCCTGGAGAAGCCGCAGGCGGAAGCGCTGCTCGGTCTGGCACATGAGAGGGCAGATCAGGCCGTCTCGCTGCAGCAATTTACACGTGAGATTCATGAATCCCTCAGCATGGAGGAGAAACTGCGGTTTCTCGATATGCTGATGCGAATTGCCCTCGCCGATGGCCACATGGATAAGCACGAGCGCCACCTGCTCGGCAAGATTGCTGATCTGATTTACGTGCCAAAAGCTGATTACGTGACTCTGCGGGACCGGATTCTCGCCGAGCACGGTACATAAAAAAACGCCCGGCATTGCCGGGCGTTTTTTCAATCCGCTGCACGAGAGCGGTTTTCAGAGCATATCTTTGAGGCCCTTGAGGGCTGTGAGTTTGACTGCCTTTCTTGCGGGCTTTGCCTTGAAGACCATCTCTTCTCCGGTAAACGGGTTGATGCCCTTCCGCGCCTTGGTGGCCGGCTTTTTCACGACGCGGATCTTGAGCAATCCGGGAACTGTGAATTCGCCGGGACCCCGGCGGCCGACGTTCTTCTTGATAAGCGCATTCAGATTGTCAAACACGGCGCTGACGTCCTTGCGTGTCAGGCCTGTCTTGTCGGCGACGGTGCCGATAATTTCGCTCTTGGTGGGCGGCTTCTGTGCGGCTTTGGCGCTCGATGCCTTTTTCTTGGCAGCCATATGCATCCCCTCGGTGGTTCGTTAATTTTGAAAGATGGTGCTCGAAAAATACCACAAAACATTGGGCCTGCCCTTTCGGGCCGAGAGCCGATCGAGCGGCGGCTCAAATTCTTTTGACGAAGCTTTCATAAAGGTCAGCTCGTATAAAACTGCTGGCGAAATCTGACCGTGAACGGCGCGGTCTCGCCCTCCGGCTTGACGGAGATATCGAAGATCAGGGTTTCGCGATTGGCCACACCGACTTCACCGATATAGTAGATGGCCTGAGCTTCCCTGATCTCTCTCGTATCCACGGATTTGAGCTGTCCCGTCAGGTTGCTCGCGCTGACGGTGACGTCGGCCGCGACGGTATCGCCAATCGTGCCTTCCCGTTTTCTGATCACGCTCACGGTGATCATGGCGCGGTTGGCACTTCTCTGGATGCCGTAGGCTCGCGCGACTTCCGGCGGGAGCATTTCGGTTGCCTGAGCATTGTAATGGATGACGTATTCGCCGAACTCGGAGAAACTCTTCTGGGTAATCTCCCTGGCCTGTTCCGCCTCCGCCCTATCACCTTCACCAGGCGCGGGCCCACAGCCGAGGAACAGGCTCGCCAGGGCCACCAGCAAAAGCGGTCTCCGGGCGGTAAAAATCATCGGGGGTGCTCCGTAACTTGCAGGGGCGATCGTCGATTACAGCGTAACTATAGCGTATTCGGACGGTCAATTATTCACGCAATGACGAATTTCTTCAGGGATTTTTCGAGGCGCGACAATCTCGACGGTCTTGTTTCGCCCCCTGTGCCCGGCAACCAGACGAACATCGGCGCGGGTCACGCCGAAACACTTCGCCAGGAATTTCGCCAGAGCCAGATTGGCCGCCCCGTCCACCGGGGCGCGGCGGATCCGGACCTTGAGGCGATCTCCTATCTGGCCGACGAAACCATCGCGTCCACCGCGGGGCTGAACCAGCAGCTCACAGATGAGGACATTTCCCCGCCAGCGGCACGGCCCGTGATGGGTCAGCGCAGAACTCCCGGCAAAGGAATAGCCATCATCAGGGCCTGGAGGCCGATGATGACGAACAGGGGCGAGAGATCGAGACCGGCAATGGGCGGAATGATGCGGCGCACGGGACGCAGCAGGGGCTCCGATATGCTGGCCAGGACGCTGGTCAGCGGGTTGTAGGTGCCCGGATTGACGAAGCTCATGAGCGCATAGATAAGCACCGCGAACATATACATCCGCAGCACGGTCATCATCGTGCGGAGCAAAGCGAAATACAGAAGGCCGGCAGGCGACGGGCTGACGCCCGTTTTCAGCGGAAACAGTACGGCGGTGGCGACGACCTCGAGCACCAGCACGACGATGAGCGATGACATGTCCAGGCCCCGGAATCCCGGCACCAGCCGTCGAAGCGGCAGGACCACGGGGTTGGTCACTCGTACGATGAGCTGCGACAGGGGATTGTGAAAATCGGCCCGGGTGGCCTGCAGAACGAATCGCAAAACGAAGCACAGCACATACAGCTCGAACAGCGTCTCTGCGATGAATATCAGCGGCGCACTCATTCAGGATCCCCGGTTGTTTCCGTACTCGGTCGCCAGTTCGGACGCCCGCTCGGCAGCAGCACGGATGGCGTCGGCAATCGCCTCCGGTACACCCCGCGACTTTAGCACTTCCATGGCGGCGGCGGTCGTTCCCCCGGGAGACGTTACCCGTTCCCGCAGTTCGGCCACTCCCGACTCTGACTCAAGGGCCATGCGGGCTGCACCCAGAGCGGTCTCCTGGGTCAGCAGTCGTGCCGCTTCCGGGTCCAGGCCCATGTCGATGCCCGTCCGGGTCATGACTTCCATGAGCAGAAAAAAATATGCCGGTCCACTGCCGGACAAGGCCGTCACCGGATCGAGGAGCGCCTCGTCGTCGACCCATGCTACTGCGCCGGATGAACGCATGATGCCTTCGGCCAGTTCCCGCATTGCGCCGGGGACGGACGGCGCACAGTAAAGGCCGGTGATTCCGCAGCCGAGCAGCGCCGGCGTGTTGGGCATCGCACGAACGATGGATCCGTCTGTATCCAGCCAGCGCCGCAGGTCCGCTTCCCTTATGCCGGCGATCACGGACAGGTAGAGGGACGCATCGGGAGCCGGTGCCATGTCCTGCAGCGCCGCCGCCGCCACCTGCGGTTTGACCGCCAGGATGACCACATCCGCCCCGGTCGCGGCAGCCGCGTTATCGTCGGTGATCTCCACTCCGAACCGCTGACGTAGCCTGTTTCTCTGGGAGGGATCCGGATCCGCCACGCGGAAGTTTTTCGGATTGCAGCCACCGGAGACAAGGGCCCCTATCAGGTTCGCCGCCATATTGCCGCCGCCCACGAACGCGAATTTGACGTCTTTGTCCATCTGTTTACCGATAACCTCTAGGTTGCCGAACGGTGGGTAAAGGGTCGGCCGATCCGCTTCTGTCAAGCCGAGTGACGAGGGCCGAAGAGCGCCGTACCGATTCTCAGCATAGTGGATCCTTCGGCAATCGCAGCCTCCATGTCATCGGTCATCCCCATAGACAGTGTGTCGAGCATGATGCCATCTGCCTGCAGGGTGTCCCGTATGTTTCTGATCTGTCTGAAATGACGGCGCTGCTCGCCGAAATCGTCGGAG
>JASFOT010000022.1:0-12580 GCA_050116375.1 Gammaproteobacteria bacterium
AGATGGTTCAACCGTAGCTGAGGCGGCCCGCAGGAATCTGTCCGAGCGGCTGGGTCAGCCGACAGACAAGATCCAGATTCTGGAGACGCGATCGGTTTACTGGCGGAGCGCGGCCCTGGGCTGTCCCGATCCCGAGAAAGCCTACGCCCAGGCGCTCACCAGGGGCTGGTTCATCAGACTGGGTGTCGAAGGAACCGAGTATCGTTATCACGCGGCCGAGGACGGGGAACCTTTCAGCTGTGATCCCAGACGCAGCGAAGCGCCTCTTGATTACGCAGTGGAATAACGAATTCAAAAGACGGCCGTTTTATCTGGGGCATAACGTAACGGTGACACCTCGCCATCGGCAGTCGAAGGCGCCGCTGCCTTAAAAAAAGTCCCGCGGGGCGGACCCCGCGGGACTTTCCGTTCCAGACTCGCGGCCGGAATTATTCGACGCCGATGAGCGTCAGGCCTTCCAGACCGCCCGGGCTCGAATGCGAAATGGCGCCCAGATACTTTGCGCCCTCGGTGAGACCCGACCAGTCGACAGTCAGCGTCTGACTGCCTCCCAGGGTCGTGGAGACGCTGCTGGGATCCACCGTCATATTGCCGGCATCGTCCACCAGACCGAACTCCCACTGGAAGAGCGTGTAGTTGGCATCAGGACCATCCGTCTGCCAGCCATGCACGTCAATGACGTAGAAGAAGCCGGATGACAGATCGGGCGCTCCGCCCTTGGGAAGCAGGATGTCGACCTGCTCGTTGGAGGTCGGGGTGCCGCTGAGCCCCACCTGAGTGCACAGGAAAGTGGAGGAGTCGCATTCCCACACGTAGAGATCCAGATCGTCGTCGCCATCCGTGAACTCGTCACGGAGCTGCCAACGCGAGTACGCGGTTCCGTCCTCGTACACCCAGAAGACTCGGGTGATGCCCGGGCCGCCGGGGAAGTCGTACTCGTTGTTCGGATCATCCACGACGTTACCCGGGATCTCCGTGGCTGGATTCAGGCCGTGGACGCCGGCGGTATAATCGCCCTCGAATCCGAAGCCCACGTCGAAGGTCAACTGCCCCTCGGTCCCGGTCCCGGCTAGCTCTGCCGGTGCTGAGATGCCAAGCGGCCGTGCGGCGACCGGGCTGTAAACCTCGTGCTCTCCGTCACTCCAGGTGATGGATCCGAACAGAAAGGCTCCCGTTGCCACCTCCGGCGTGACCGTGAGAGTCACGTCAAAGCTCGCGGAAGAACCCGGTGCCAGGGTCAATTCCGATGGCGATACGTTAATGCTTATCCCCGGTGGATCCTCTGTTGACACCGTGTAGGTAGCTTCGCTGTCACCGACGTTTGTCACCGTGCGGGTGACCGTCTTGGTCCCCACCATGCTGGACACGCCGATTGACGGGTAGTTCAGCTGCGTCGGATCCTCGACGTCCAGGCCTTCACCGGCCAGGAACTCACAGGTTCCCGGTACCCAGAAGTCCGGGTTAACGGCGCAGATATAGGCCGCGTAATCGAACAGACCGGCGTCATAGACCAGGCCCGGATTCAGCGCGTTACCCGGCTGGATGTGTCCGCTGCCCATGTCGAAGGGATCGGCAGGCGTGGAGCCGTCCTCCTTTAACACGTCCTGACGGGCCGTGGTCATGAGAGCCGACTTGGCCGCCGCCGGAGACCAGTCCGGATACGCCTGCTTGATCAGCGCTAAAGCGCCGGCCGCGTGCGGGCTGGACATGGAGGTGCCGCTCCGATAGCCGAAAATCTGACCGGTATTCAGCTTTGTGCCTTCCGGCAGTGGAGTGGGCGTAATCGCCGCGAAGATATCGACGCCCGGTGCCGTAACGTCGGGCTTGATGATGTCGATAGCGCCGGGCGTAGGACCGCGGGAAGAGAAGTCCGCCATCACGTTACCGATGTCGGTTACCGGCAGGAAGCTGGTCGGGCTCATAGTGCCGTTAACCGGTCCGGACTCCAGTTCAGCCAGAATGGCCAGCCCGACGTCCCGGTCGATCATCTCGCCCGGCACGCTCCTTGTCTTGCCGGTAATGTCGCCGCCCATAACGGTCTTGGGCCGGTCATCCGTGAACAGCAGCACCGCGGTTGCTCCGGCATCCACGGCGTTCTCGACCTTCGTGGTGAACGCGCAGGTGCCGCGCTCGATAAAGGCGATCTTGCCGCTCAGGTCGTTAGCCAGTGGCTCACAGGCCTGCAGCGGGTCGGCCGCCACCAGATCTGCGGTGACGTCCCCGGATACCGACAACGGCAAAGTAATGGCCCCTTCCAGAGCCGAATACTCACCCGCGGCGTCGGTGTCGTTGACGGTGAAACCCAGCGTGGTCTGCACACCGTCACGGGTCGAGGCGCCGACGGACAGGAGCCACGGAGCACTTGCCGGCGATCCTACGGTTCCAGGACCGGGGCCCGCGTTTCCGTTGGAGGTGGCAACGTAGACCCCTGCTGCCGCCGCAAACAGGAACGAAACGTCGTCAGGGCCGAAGATGAATGACGTGTCGGAGCCTATTGAATAGTTGATGACGTCAACGCCGTCGGCCACGGCCGTATCGATGGCCGCGACAAGATCCGACAGCGCACACCCGGCGTCGTTCCAGCAGACCTTGTAGGAGGCAATCCGGGCCCGCGGCGCCACGCCGCTGCCATCGGAATCGCCGAGAACATTTTCGCCCGCCAGGGTCATGGTTACGCCACGGTTACCGGCGGCCGTCGCCGCCGTATGGCTACCATGACCGCTGGAAGCATCGTCACGCACCGAGTTGTAGCCCTGGGGCAGGACGCCATCCCGCGACCTGCCCTGTCGGCTGGCACCAAAGCCATACGGGAAATAGCGGGCACCGATGACCTTGTTATTGCAGTTCTGCTGGGACCACTGCTCGCCGCCCTGGCAGGGGCCGCGCCACTGAGGAGGCGGAGGACCATAGTCGTCAGCCAAAAAGCTGTCATTCTCCGGCCATATGCCGGTGTCGATGACGCCGACCACTACGCCTTCCCCTACATATCCCGTGTCCCAGGGACCGTTGGCAGCGTCCAGACCGAGGAATTCGGGCGAGTAATTGGTATTGAGCTGGCGCAGTTCGTCCGGCCAGACTCTGAGCACTTCCGGATTTTTCGCCATCGCTACGGCCTGATTGCCTGTCATTTCGGCGGCAAAGCCGTTGAACGAATGAACGTAGGAGTAAAGTTTGTTGCCCCCTGCCTTGGCCAGTGCCTGATTGTGCTTGGACTCGAGCTGCTGAGCATGCCGACGGGCGGCGGCACTGTTCGGGTTGTATTTGGCTGTCCGATTCCCGGCTTCAACCATCACCGCCGGGTCGTCCTTCATCATGACGATGTAAACTCCCGACTTGTTGGCGTTGAAGCTTTCGCCAGCGATGGACAACTGGTCGGCCCAGGAGGGCTGGCTATCCTTCTTGCCGTTCCCGTTTCGGTTGCCGTTGCCATTATTCGATGCCGCGCGAGAGGGCTTCTGGACGGCCGCCGAGTCCTGCGCGGCGACTGCTGCAGAGTCTCCGCCACCGCCACCGCATCCCGCGGCGAGACCTACATACAAAGCAAATGCTGCGGACAGCAATGCCGTTGACAATTTCCTATTCACAGTATCCCCCCTCCGATTTTCAGGGAACGTCAATCGCTCTTGTTGAAAACCCGGCGGAGGAGGGCAAGGTCCGGGCAAACCGGCCGAGGGCGTCAATACCGACGGCAGCTTGAACCATCCGTGATTCCCGGATCTACTATTCTGTGACCCGATGATTTCTTCTGAATCCTTTTGGACTCACTCCCCCCGCAAGCGGGCACGAACGCCCGGCCAGGCCGGGCGTTCGTTCGTCTGTTATACCCGATTTGACGGGCAATTTAAGGGGGGTGTCTTTCGCGGTCGGCGGCAGCACGCGACGGGCGATTGCCGTTAGCGCTCAACGAGTTGCGAGTCCGGGCCAAAAAAAGCAATCGAAACAGAGGTTTATTGTCTGCCGGCTTTTGGGCTCGCGGGGCTCGCCAGTGCCTGAAGCGAGAATTTCTGTGCTCTTGTCAGACAGTTGCGCGTGCAACATTAAGTAAAATGAAAGCTGTATATGTAAAAAATACCCCGCAGGATTCCGCACGGCGGTTGCCGACAATAACCTGATTATCGCCCTCTGCTGCTCCCGGAATCAGACGTCGATTCAACACGGGGGCAATTATGAGCGCCGTAGTGTTTCGCCGGTTCACGGGCGTTCGAACGCAACCGGCAGACGTCCCGGTCAGTCAGCGTTCCGACTGCCGCCGAATGCTCTTCCGGGCATATACGAACATACCGTTCGTCTTTGCGTTGAGAGACTCCTGTTAGACCGGGACCCGGGGATGGGCCAGTAATTGTCTGGCACCGAGGAGAGGGGCCTGCTGCTTCCCGCAGACGTCGCGGCGTTTCGCCAGCCGAAATGGTTTTCTGGCATCACCCCGCCAGCTGAAAGCGCTCGCCCTCGGAGGTCAGCCGCTCCACGGTGCAGAAGAAATGCTTCTGCCGAAACCGGAGGCAGATGGCCCGGGCGAATGGTTCGGAGAAATAGCTGCCCGCCACCACCGCCTGGCCGCCGGCTCGCTCCTGCAGGGACGGATCCGTGACTTCTTCCCGCATCTTCTCGAACTGTTGGTCGTTTTGTGGAACCAGCAGGACTTCGAAGACGTCGGGAGACTTGCTGCCGTCCGTCAGGTAGGCGCCGACGGCGCCCTCGACCTCCGTCAGTATCAGGCGTTCGTCGCGGGTCACCTTCCGATCGGCGTGGACCATGAACCTGACGAGATCGAAGACTTTTTCCACCTGGCTCGCGGGCGGCTTGAGGCCCAGATAGTCGGCAAACGCTCTCTGCACTGACGAGATGTCGGATTTTGCCTCCGGGCCGGTTGTTTTCATGTCGTCCGGGTGAATTCCCCAGGGCAGCGCCACGGATTCCAGCAACTCTCTTTCACGCTCATCGAAATCGTTGTCCACCATGGACACGAGCCGGAGGATCTCCAGGATCGCCGGCGCCTCTCTGGGCCGGGCGAACGAGTGAATGAGGTAGGCCAGTTCTCCGCGCTCCGTGGCCAGCGCCCGGCGAAGCATTTTCCACAAGCCGATCTTTTCCTCACGTTTCACCCAGACGCCGATGCCAACGAGGAAAAAAACCACGAAAACGGCCAGGCTCAGCAGGAATTTGCCGGCGGCCACGTAGTCCTGGTCGATGACCAGGAACTTGATCATGAACGGCACGGTCGTGAGCAGGCTAAGGAGGGCTGCCGCCACGGAGATACTCTCGGCCACCTCCTTGATATGTCTGCGGGCCCACAGCTTGTTCACCTTCAGGTACGAGATGATGGTAGAAACGGCCAATCCGAGCAGGGCGGCGCCGGTGATGAGCTGATCGAAGGTCGTCATGGTCCGTTCTTATCTGGCCTGGCTGTCTCCGTGTCAAGGGCCGCTGGCGGCCTCCACCACTGCCGCCGGGCGCCCGCTCATGCAGGTCAGGTGCCGAGAACGAGCGTGTCCGCTGGCTTCCATCCCACCCACTGGACTCCTTCGATAGGAGCGGCGGCGGACTCCCGGCTGGCGTTGCGGACACTGACCTCGAAGGCGATGCCCACGTCGTTGGATAGAAACACCCGGGTTTCGCTGCCCTGGTATGACACCTTGTCCACCGAGGCCTGGAATGCGAGATAGTCCTTTCCGGGGGAAACGTCGAACAGCAGCATTTTTTCCGGCCGCACTGCCAGGCCCACATCGGCCCTTATATTGTCCTGACATGGAATGTCCATGCGTCCCAGGCCGTTAACAATGACGCTGAGGGTGCCGTTCTCGCAGCCCACGGTGGTGGCCTCGAACAGATTCATCTTGCCGATGAAATCGGCTACGAAGCGGTTTGTCGGATACTCGTAAAGCTCCATCGGGGTGGCCACCTGGAGGAGCTTGCCCTGTTCGATCACGGCAATCCTGTCGGCCACGGACAGGGCCTCGTTTTGATCGTGAGTGACGATGACGAAAGTAATGCCCACCGTCTCCTGCAGCCTGACCAGCTCGAGCTGCATGGCTTCGCGAAGCTTGGCGTCCAGGGCAGACAGGGGTTCGTCCAGCAGCAGCACCCGAGGCTGCTTGACCAGAGCCCGGGCCAGCGCCACGCGCTGCTTCTGACCTCCGGACAGCTGGTCCGGCTGTCGGTCCCCGTATCCCGCCAGCCTGACCAGTTCCAGCGCTTTTTCCACCCGTGCCGGAATGCCGGCGCGATCGGCGCGGCCTACCTTGAGACCATAAGCGACGTTTTCCGCCACGCTCATGTGCGGGAAGACAGCGTAGGACTGGAAAACCATGTTGACGGGCCGGTGGTTGGGCGCGACCCGGCTCATGTCCCGACTGTCGATGAAGACGTCGCCCTCGGTGGGTGTCTCGAACCCGGCCAGGATTCTCAGCAGGGTGGTCTTGCCGCAGCCGGAAGGTCCCAGGAGGGCGAAGAACTCGCCCTCGGCAATTTCCAGCGACACGTCGGACAGCGCCTGCACGCCTCCGGGAAAGGTTTTGCTGACCCCGTTGACAGAGATAATGGGCGCTGTTTCCGTCAAGGGCTCGATTCCCCCGGGCGTGTTTGGGTGCGATTCTGCAGCCACAGGGCAATGGTTGTCAGCACCAGCGTGATGGCGATCAGGACGGTTGAGGCGGCATTGACCTCGGGCGTTACCGAGAACCGGATCATTGAATAAACCTTGACCGGGAAAGTCACGGTCTCGGGACCGGCCGTGAAAAAGGTGATCACGAAGTCATCCAGCGACAGCGTAAATGCCAGCAGGGCGCCGGCAATCAGCCCCGGCCGCATGTAGGGCAGCAGGATATCGCGGAAGCTCTGCCACTGAGTCGCTCCGAGATCGCGGGCCGCCTCCTCGAGTTCCGGATTGAAGCGCGCCAGCCGGGCTCGCACCACCATGGCCACGAAAGGGAAGCTGAAGGAAATATGCGCGATGGTGATGGCCCCGAGATTGATCGGCCAGGGCAGGCCGGATGGCCAGCCGATCCTGGAGAAAAAGGCCATCATGGCAACGCCCATGCAGATCTCGGGAATGATGATAGGCAGAGAGACGGTGCCTTCGTAGGGTGCCTTGCCCGGGAACCGGAATCGCCACAGCATCACGGCCGTCATCATGCCCAGGATGACGCTGACCGCGGTGCTGATCAGGGCGATGGTCAGGCTGTTGGTGAAGGCCTCGATCAGGCTGTCGTTGTTCCAGGCTTTCTCGTAGTACTTGAAAGTGAAGCCCCGCCAGACAATGTTTCGGCGGCTGTCATTGAAGCTGAATGCCACCAGGATCACGATCGGCGCGTACAGGAAAATAAAGGTCACCCACAGACTGGCCCGCAGCCACAGCCGCCTGCCGTAGTCCAGCGGTCCGATCGGCTCACGGCGACGGCGGCGGATCATGCAGCCGCCCCCGATTGTCGGCGACCCGCCCAGAGGGCACGGAGAGCGATGGCGAAGAAGGTCACGTACATCAGGAGGAACGAGAGGGCGGCGCCGAACGGCCAGTCGTTGGCCGACTTGAATTGTCGTTCGATGACATTGGCGATCATCTGGCTGTCGGTGCCGCCGAGCAGGTCCGGCGTGAGGAATGAGCCGAGGGCGGGGACGAATGTAATGATGATGCCCGTAACGATGCCCGGCATGGCCAGCGGGATGACCACCGAGACGAACGTCCGGAGATGACCGGCGCCGAGATCCAGACTTGCCTCGATATAGGACCAGTCCATGCGCTCCAGCGACGCGTACAGCGGAAGCACCATGAAAGGCAGGTGAACGTAGACCAGGCCGGCGACCACGGCGAAGTTGTTGTACAGCAGCCGCAACGGCTCGAACTCTGCGCCGAGAAGATTGAGATGACCCAGTCCGATCCAATGCAGGAGTGAATTACCCCAGCCCCACAGGCTCTCCAGGCCGTCATTGACGAAACCCTTGGTGCGGAACACCGCGATGAGGGCGTAAGTCCGTATCAGCAGATTGGTCCAGAAGGGCAGCATCACCAGGAGCAGCAGCAGCGGACGCCGGCGAGGCGGGGCGAAGGAAATGGCGACCGCCACCATAAAACCCGCTATCAGACAGACGAGCGTGGTCAGCCCGGCAAACCAGAACGATTTAAGAAAGATCTGCAGATACAGCGGGTCAAGCGCCCGCATGTAATTGTCCGGCCGCCAGGTGATGACAATATCGATCAGGCCGACCTTCTCGCCGAAGCTCATCACCCAGACCATGGCCAGGGGAACCAGGAAAAAGAGCACCAGCCACAGGCTGGGGGGCAGGGCGAACACCCAGAAGGTCCGCGGATTGCGACGCCAGCTTTCCACCGGAAGCGACTTCCTCGGGACACAGGGCGGTCAGGGACCGCCCTGTGGTCAGTCAAAAAACGTCAGGAGGCCATGATTCGGGTCCAGGCCTCGTCCACGGTCCGGGTGTACTCGGTGCCGTTGTAGGTGGCCACCTCGCAGCGCTCGATGACTTCCTGGGGCGGGAAGATCGCCGGATTGCTGTTGTACTCTGCCGGCAGCAGCTTGCGGGCCGCCATGTTGGGCGTGGCGTACTGGATGAAATCGGCAATCTCTGCGCCCACCTCGCCGTCCAGAATAAAATTGATGAAGGCGTGGGCATTTTCCGGGTGCGGTGCCCCCACGGGCACGCAGAGGCAATCCTGCCACAACAGTCCCCCCTGGCGGGGCACCACGTAACCGATATCGTCGTCCTCTTCCATGATCTGGAGGATGTCACCGTTCCACTCCATGCAGATGTCCACCTCCCCGGACAGCAGCAGATCCTGGCCGTTGTCCTCGGCGAAAACTTTCACGTTCGGCTTCTGCTTGATGAGAAGCGCTTCCGCTTCCTTGATGCGGGCCGGATCGGACTCGTTGAGGGGATAGCCCAGATACTTCATGGTCATCTGGATCATCGTGGTTCCGTCGCCCATGAGCGCAATCTGGCCGCTATGGCGATCGGAGTCCAGGATCCATTTCCAGTCGTCCGGGGTGCCGTCCACTTTCGATTTCCGGTAGCCGATACCGATGGTGCCCCACATGTAGGGAAGGCTGTATTTGCGGCCCGGATCGAAGGCCGCGTCCCTGAAGGTGGGGTCCACGTTGGCGATATTGGGAATCTTGCCGTGATCCAGCGGCATGAGCATGCCGGCGGTAATCATCCGCTCCACGAAGTCGTTCGTAGGCACGATCACGTCATATCCAGGATTGCCTCCCTTCAGCTTGGCGAACAGCTCGTCATTATCGGCAAACAGGTCCATGGTGACGTCGATGCCGGTGGCGTCCTTGAAATCGCTGAGGGTGTCCTCCCCGATATAGGTGTCCCAGTTATAGAAATTGAGTTTTTTTTCTTCGGCCGCAAAAACGGATCCCGGGGCGAATTTGAGTCCGGCGGCCACGGCGCCCATGCTTGCGAGAAATGCGCGACGGGATACCCCGCCTGTTCCTGGTTTGTTCATCAGACCCATCCCCTGTTCGTACAGAATGATTCCCACTTTCTTGCCGGATGCGGCATCGTCTTTTTTTGTTTTCGCCGCCGGTCTTTCGGAAAGTACCGGTATCCTCCCGGACAAATCAAGGAAAACGGCCCTCGATGAGTCCGTCCCCTTCAGTTGGCCTGCGTGACGCCGTACCCTACTCCCATGAGGCCGGGCACGCCGCTGCCGCTGTCCGGCAAGACAAGAGGGACACGAACATGGCAATCGAAAGTATCAATCCGGCGACGGGAAAAAAGATCCGGCAGTACGAGGAAATGTCCTCCGAAAAGGTGGGTGAGGTTCTCGGGCGAACTCATGACGCCTGGCGCGACTGGCGGTCCCGGTCCATGGACGACCGGTCGGCCCTGATGCGCAAGGCCGGCGCTCTGCTGGAGGAGCGCAAGGAGAAATATGCCGAATTGATGACTGCCGAGATGGGCAAGCCTATCGTCCAGGCCCGCTCGGAAATCGACAAGTGCGCGTGGGTCTGTCGGTTTTATGCTGACGAGGCGCCGAAATTCCTTGCCCCGGAGACGGTTTCTTCCGACGCGTCCTACAGCTATGTGGCCTATCAGCCCCTCGGCGTAGTGTTGGCCGTGATGCCCTGGAATTTCCCCCTGTGGCAGGTCTTCAGGTTCGCGGCGCCTGCCCTGATGGCCGGCAACGGCGGACTTCTCAAGCATGCAAGCAATGTCTACGGCTGCGCCCTCGCCATCGAGGAGGTATTCCGTGACGCCGGCTTTCCGGAGAATATCTTCCGAACCCTCGTCATCGGCAGCGGCAAGGTCTCCCGGGTCATCGCCGACAATCGCGTCGCCGCCGTGACTTTGACCGGCAGCACTCCGGCCGGCAAGGCGGTTGCCGCGGCGGCCGGGCAGGCGCTGAAGAAAACGGTCCTGGAGCTTGGGGGAAGTGATCCCTACCTTGTGCTTGAAGACGCCGATCTGGACCAGGCGGTGTCTGCATGCGTGACCGGCCGGCTGTTGAATACGGGCCAGAGCTGTATCGCCGCAAAACGATGGATCGTCGTCAAACGGGTCTACCAGGAATTCTGCGAGGCCGTTACAGAGGTCATGTCCTCAAAGCGTTTCGGGGACCCCATGGCAGAAGACGTCGATATGGGAGCCATGGCCCGGGCGGACCTTCGCGACGAACTTCACGACCAGGTCGCCCGAAGCATCGAAGCCGGCGCCACCTGCCTGACGGGAGGGAAGATTCCCGACGGTCCCGGCGCCTTTTATCCTGCCACGGTGCTGGCCGACGTGGTCCCGGGGATGCCGGCCTATGACGAGGAGATGTTTGGTCCCGTGGCAAGCCTGATCCGGGTCGCCGACGAGGCCGAAGCGATCCGGGTGGCCAATGACACGCCCTTCGGGCTCGGGGCCGCCGTATTCACGGGGAACGCGAGCCGGGGAGAACACATCGCCCGATGGGATCTGGAAGCCGGCTGCTGTTTCGTCAACGATTTCGTTCGATCCGATCCGCGGCTGCCTTTCGGCGGCGTGAAGGAATCGGGTTACGGACGTGAGCTCGGTCCCTTCGGGATCCGCGAATTCGTCAACATCAAGACCGTGTACGTTCGCTGAGATAGGCGGTATCGGCTCGAAATCTGCCCGGCGCGGAGCCGGTCCAGCGACGGAAAGCGTGGGTAAAGTTGGCGGCGTCGGAATATCCGAGCCGCTCCGCGATCTCTTCGATCTGGAGCCGCGTGTCCCGAAGATAGGCGCGAGCCAGCGTTTCCCGAACCTGGTCCAGTACCGTCCGGAAGCTGGCCTTCTCGGCCGCCAGCCGTCGTCTCAGGCCCCGCTCCGACACATGAAGCCTCCGGGCGACCTCCGCAAGCGGTGGGAATTCCCCCGGGACGGCGAGTAGTTCGTGCCGCACGGCTCTTGTAGTGCTTCCCGGCCCGGCCATGCGCGAGGCGAGCTCGTTGCATTGCTGCTCGGCGAGAGCTGCGGCGGTGGGGTTGGCCTGCAGCGGAGTGGCATCCAGCGTGTCGGGTGCGAGTAGCACCTCGGTGCGGTCGGCGCCGAACTCCAGTTCGCAGCTAAAAATTTCTGAATAAGACTCGCGGTAGGACGGGGACTCGTAGGGCAGGGACAGACGCACCAGTCCGCGTCGGTGGCCCAGGAGGTCCTCCAGGAGCGTCACTGCCGCAGTCAGGTCCCGCTCGATGAGGAAACGGCGAGCCGGACCCAGATCCACCGGCTCTTCAAGACGCATTCGGGGCGCGCCGGTCTTGCCGATGAAGTGCCACCGGAGAAACGTGTGAGTCAGGTCGATGAACCGCAGTCCTACCTGGATCGCGCTCCGTAATGTCGAGCTGCTGATCATGGCGAATCCCCACATCCCGAACACGGAGAAATGGTGGCGCCGGCCGGCCAGCAGTCCCAGTTCGGGTATCGGGACGTCCCCGAGGATCCTGAGGATGTAGCCGAGCTCCCTGGACGCCTCGATGAGGTTCGTGGGCCTGAGCTCGTCACCGGCGGGCAGGCCCTCGGCCCGAAGCGCTGGCACCGGGTCGTAGCCGAGATCCCGGACCAGTTCGCTGAGCAGAACCACCCCGATGGCCGGGTGTTCCCGCTGGGCGAGTCTCAGGGGGCCTTGATCGTTCATGGCATGGCTCTGGCCGAAAATCACAATTTATTGTGCCTTAATGCACAGGGACCGTCACCAGGGCGATGGGTAGTCTGTTAATCGGCTCCCGGCGAGCCGCGAGGCGCAATCCCGGGAAATCCATCAGGGGAGGTTGCTGACAATGGCGACAACGACGTTCACGCACGAGACCGCACGTTATATCGACCGCCGGCGAACCGGGTGGCTTCTGGCATCGTTGCTGCCGCTGCTCCCCTTCGTGGGGATCGCCTTCAGGGAGCTCGGCGGCTCCGACCTGTGGCTCTTTCTGCCGACCATCATCCTGTACGGGATCGTGCCGGTGCTGGACTGGCTGATTGGCGAGGACTCAAACAATCCGGACGAAGCCGACGTACCGGCTCTGGAGGACGATGGTTATTACCGGTGGATCGTGACGCTGACCCTGCCGCTGATGTACGCCACCCTGGTGTTTTGCGCCTGGTACGCGGTCGCGGCAGAACTGAG
>JASFOT010000023.1:0-11564 GCA_050116375.1 Gammaproteobacteria bacterium
TGACTCTTTGCTCGGACATGGATCTCCCCACGACGATCAGGTTTCCGACGGTATCACGCCCCCGTCAGCCAGGGCCTGGATGCGGTCCCCGTCGATGCCGGCTTCCTTCAGTACCTTGCGCGTGTCCGAACCGGGTCGTGTCGCCGGCCGGGGAAGATCCGGGCGACTCCTGGAGAACCGGGGCGCTGGTGCGTTCTGCACGATTCCGTCCACTTCAGCAAAAGTCCCCCTGGCCTTGTTGTGCGGATGCTCTGCCGCCTCCGAGAGGCCAAGAACCGGCGATACGCAGGCGTCCGATCCCTCAAAAATCTTCACCCACTCATCCCGTGTCCGACCACGGAAGACCCCCGCCAGCCGTTCTTTCAGGATCGGCCAGGCGGAGGGATCGGTACCGCCGCCCAGTCCGCGAAATCCGTGGGGCAGAAATTCCTCCGGGTCCAGACCCAGAAGCTCGATTAGCCGACTGTAGAACTCGGGCTCGATGGCCGCGACCGCCAGGAAGCCTCCGTCCGAGGTCTCGTAGGTGTCATAGAAATGCGCCGCTCCGCCAAGCATGCTTCGACCGGGGGCGTCCTCGAACATACCCATGGCGCGGAATCCGAAGAACATGCCCATGAACGAAGAAGCGGCATCGAGCATGGCTGCGTCGACCACCTGGCCGCGACCTGAACGGGCCCGCTCCAGCAGGGCGCTGACGAGCCCGAAACACAAAAGCAATCCGCCGCCGAAATCTCCTATCAGATTGAGGGGAGGCACGGGCTTGCCGCCGGCGGGGCCGATCGCCATGAGTGCACCCGACAGGCCGATATAGTTCAGGTCGTGGCCCGCACGGGGGGCAAGCGGCCCCTCCTGGCCCCATCCCGTCATCCTGCCGTAGACCAGCCGCGGATTTCGTTCCAGGCACGGTTCCGGCCCGAAACCCAGGCGTTCGGCCACGCCCGGCCGGAAGCCTTCGATCAGCGCGTCGGCGTCTTCCACCAGATGAAGCAGCGTGTCCACGCCGGCCTTGTGCTTCAGATTCAGGGCGATGGAGCGCCGTCCGCGCGCCAGGACGTCGGGGAAGGCAGGGGGCGGCGGCATTCTCTCCACGCGAACGACCTCCGCTCCCATGTCCGAGAGCATCATGCCGGCATAGGGGGCGGCGCCGAGGCCGGCCACTTCCAGTACCCGTATGCCCTCCAGCGGACCCATGGCATCACGCGCTCTTGCGCTGCTGCCCCTGGGCAGGCGCACGGGGATCCAAACCCATGCCCCGGGCGATGATCTCTCGCATGATCTCCGAACTGCCGGCATAAATTCGGCTGACGCGGGCGTTGGCGTACATCCGGGAAATTGGATATTCGTCCATGTAGCCGGCGCCGCCATGGAGCTGGAGGCACTCGTCCGTCACCCATCCTTCCAGTTCGCTGCAGAATACCTTGGCCTCCGCGGCCACCTCCGGCGTGAGTTTCCCCTCGTTGTGATCCATCACCAGGCGATCGACGAAAGTCTGAGCCACGTCGATGCGGGTCCTCATCTCCGCCAGCTTGAATCTCGTGTTCTGGAACATCGCGACGGGTCGGCCAAAAGCCGATCGCTCGCGAACGTAGTCCAGGGTGACCTGGAGCGCGGCTTCCGCCGCCGCCACGCAACCGCAGGCGACGATGAGCCGCTCTTCGGCCAGAAACTGCATCAGGTAATAGAAACCCTTCCTCGGATCGCCCAGAACATTTTCCCGCGGTACCCGAACGTTATCGAAAAACAATTCGGCCGTATCCTGGGCCTTGAGACCGAGCTTTTTCAGATTCCGGCCACGGCGGAAACCATCCATCCCCCGTTCCACCAGAAACAGGCCCAGACCGTGGGGATTGTCCGGCACCGTTCGCGCCGCGACCACGAACAGGTCGCCGTTGATTCCGTTGGAGATGTAGGTCTTGGAGCCATTGAGAAGGAAGTAATCACCCTTGTCTTCGGCGCGGGTGCGGATGCCGGCCACGTCGCTCCCGGCCCCCGGTTCCGACATGGCGATGCCGAGAATCGTCTCTCCCTGTATGCAGCCGGGCAGGAATCGCTGCTTCTGCTCGGGAGATCCCAGCCGACCCAGATAGGGCGCCACCAGGCGGCTGTGCAGCGACAGGCCGAAACCCGGATCGCCGTGGTGGGCCATCTCCTCGATCACGATCTGCTCGTAGCGGAAATCTTCCACGCCAATTCCGCCGTACTCCTCGTCGGCCCACATCAGGCAAAGACCGTGCTCCCCGGCTTTGCGAAACGCGTCCCGGTCAACGATCCCGGCCTCGAGCCAGCCCGGCACCGCAGGCTTGATTTCCGCCTCCAGAAACCGGCGAACCGAGTCCCGGAAAATCTCGTGCTCGGTCTCGAAAATTTTCCTCTCCATAGGTACTCCTCCAGTACTGCCGCTCCTCGGGCTCAGCGGCCCTTGAATTTTGGCGGCCGTTTTTCGAAAAACGCGCGGACCCCTTCCGCCGCGTCTGTGCTGGTCTGACAGTCGTTCTGCAGCTTTGCTTCCAGCGCCATGGTTTCGCCCAGAGACAGGTTCATGGCCTGACGCATGGCCCACTTGGTTCGTGCCAGGGCCAGCGGTGCCAGTTCAGCAAGCCGGCTCGCCCACTCCAGGCTCTCGTCCATCAGCCGATGGTCCGGAACCACGCGATTGGCGAGGCCCGCCGACAGACACTGGGAGGCCGGGATTTTCTCGGCTTCGATACAGAGCTGATAGGCGCGGTGATAGCCCAGCTGCCGGGCGAGAAACCATGTGGCTCCCCCGTCCGGTATCAGCCCGATGGCCGCGAAGGGTGACAGGAGGTAGGCGCTCTCCCCCATCACCACCAGATCACATGCCAGCGCGAACGAGAGGCCTATTCCAGCCGCCGGCCCCGCGATCGCCGCGATGACCGGCTTGTCCATCCCGGTGATGAGCTCCAGACCGGGACGGTAACGATGGTTGATGACGTCCTCGACGCGCCGGTTTTCGGGCAGACCCTCGCGTATATCCGCTCCGGAGCTGAAGGCGCCGCCGCCGCCCGTCAGGATTACGACCCTGACCTGCCGATCGACGGCGACTTCCGACAGCGCGCGGTGCAGCTCGGCGGAGATGGCACCACCCAGGGCGTTTTTCGTCTGTGGACTGTTGAGGCTCACAACCGCCACGGAGCCGTGACGGGCCAGCGTAACCAGATTCTCCCGGGTCACTCTGTGTCCCGCTCAGCGCGCCGAGGAGCGCTGGCGCAGCCAGTCGGGCGGCGCGAATCGCGGACCGTGCCGCTCCGCCAGGACGGCGCATTCCTCCACGAAGGTTTCCAGCCCGACCGTATCGATCAGGGAAAGTGTCCCTCCGGTCCAGGGCGGAAAACCCCAGCCGAGGATAGACCCGACGTCCGCGTCGGCGGCCTCCGGAACGACGTGCTCCTCCATGCAGCGGGCGGTCTCGACAGACTGTATATACAGCAGACGTTTCTGAATGTATTCCAGGTCGGGCTGCTGGTCGGCCGGCGGATATTCTTCCGCCAGTCCCGGCCACAGGTACTTGCGACCCCCTTCGGGATATTCGTAGAAACCTGCGCCGAAGCGCTTGCCCTTGCGCTCGAGATCTTCCTGGAAATGCCGGACGACTTCATCGGCCTGGGTGGGCACGAAAGCGTCTCCCAGGTCCTTTTTGGTCTGCATCAGAATTTTGTAGGAAAGGTCGATGGTCACCTCGTCGTGGACCGCCAGCGGACCCACCGGCATGCCGGCCATCTTGGCCGCGTTTTCGATGAGCGCAGGCTTGACGCCCTCGGCCAACAGCTCCATGCCCTCCTTCACGTAGGTCGAGAAGACCCGGCTGGTGTAGAAACCACGGCTGTCGTTGACCAGGATGGGTGTCTTGCGGATCTGCTGGACGTAATCCATTGCCCTGGCGATGGCCTCCTCGCCGGTCTTTTCGCCGAGAATGATTTCCACCAGCGGCATCTTGTCCACGGGAGAGAAGAAATGGATGCCGATGAATTGTTCCGGCCTGCGGGACGCCTGGGCCAGTCCGGTGATGGGCAGGGTGGAAGTGTTGCTGGCGAAGATCGATGTCTCGGGGATCACGGCCTCCGTCTTCTCCGTCACGTCAGCCTTGATGGCACGGTCCTCGAACACGGCCTCGATTACCAGGTCGCAACCTTCGAGATCGCCGTAATCGGTGGTCGGCCGTATACGATCCAGTATCGCGCCGGCCTTGTCTTCGGTCATGCGGCCGCGCGAGACGCGCTTTTCCAGCAGCCCGCGGGAATAGGCCTTGCCTTTCTCCGCGTCGTCAAGTTTCCTGTCCAGGAGGATAACTTCCTGGCCTGCGTAGGCCGAGACATAGGCGATTCCAGCTCCCATCATGCCGGCGCCCAGGATGCCAAGTTTCTTGACCTGGCTCCTGGGGACCCCTTCCGGCCGCCTGACCAGTTTGTCCGCGGCACCCTTGTCGATGAACAGGGTTCGGATCATGTTCCGGCCCACCGGACCTGCCAGCAGCCTGGTGAAATACTGGAGCTCGATTTTCAGGCCCTTGTCCATGGGCAGCTGCGTGCCTTCGTAAACACAGGACATGATCGAGATGGGCGCGGGATACCGGTGCTGGGTCTTCTCCGCCACCATGGCGTTGCCGGCCATGAAGGTCTGCACGACCGCGGGGTGCATACCGCCGGAACCCCCGGGAACCTTGAAGCCCTTCTTGTCCCAGGGCGCAACAGGATCACCCACGTCCGTAAGCCAGCGGCGGGCGCGCTCCAGCATGTCGTCAACATCGCTGGCGAGCTCGTGGCATATGCCGAGCTCAGCAGCTTTCGCGGGCTTCAGATGACGACCCTCGAGCATCAGCGGCAGCGCCTCGCGTATGCCGATCAGGCGGGGCAGGCGCTGGGTTCCGCCGGCCCCCGGCAGGAGGCCCACCTTGACCTCCGGCAGGCCGATGGCGGCCTTGGGATTGTCCAGCACCACCCTGTAATGGCACGCCAGGCAAAGCTCGAGTCCTCCGCCCAGGGCCGTGCCGTTGATGGCGGCCACGAACGGCTTGCCGCATGTTTCCAGCTTGCGGTAAAGCTTCGAATACTTGCCTGCAAATTCATAAATCTGGTGCTCGTCCAGTCCCTGGCCGAAGACGCCGACCAGTTCCTTCAGGTCGGCTCCGGCGATAAAGGACGACTTCGCCGAGGTGACGATGGCGCCACGAGCCGAATCGTCTCCGGCAACGCGTTCGATGGCCGCATCCAGGTCCTCCATGAACTCCGGCGTGAGCACGTTCATGGAGCGGTCGGCGATATCGATGGTGAGGGTGACGATGCCGTCCTCGTCCTTTTGATACTTGATGGTTTCGCTCATGTGTTCTTTCCGATGCTTTCGCTTCCGGGCAAAACGCTGCCCTCAGATTTTCTCGATGATGGTGGCGGTACCCATTCCTGCGCCGATACACAGCGTCACCAGGGCGTTGGCGAGACCGCGACGTTCCATTTCGTCAAGTGCCGTCCCGAAGACCATGGCGCCCGTCGCGCCGAGCGGATGCCCCATGGCGATGGCGCCGCCGTTTACGTTGATCGCGTCGTGGTCGATATCGAGCTGCTGCATGTAGCGCAGAACGACGGCGGCAAAAGCCTCGTTCAGCTCGAACAACTGGATGTCGCCCTTGTCCATCCCGGCACGTTCGAGTGCCTTGATCGACGCGGGAGCCGGGCCGGTCAGCATGATGGTGGGTTCGCTGCCGACGGAGGCGAAGGCGCGGATGCGGGCCCGGGGCGTCAGACCGAGCCGGGATCCGGCCTCCTTGCTGCCAACGAGCACGGCGGCTGCCCCGTCGACGATGCCCGATGAATTACCCCCCGTGTGAACATGGTTAATGGTCTCCACGTCCGGATATTTCTGGATGGCGACCGAGTCAAACCCGTATTGCTGCCCCGGCACCTCGAAGGCGGCCTTGAGGCCTGCAAGATCTTCCGCGCTGGTGCCCGGTCTCATGTGCTCGTCCCGCTCCAGAAGCACTTCGCCCATGAGATCCCTGACCGGCACAACGGATCGGGAGAAATAGCCCTTATCCCAAGCTTCTGCGGCCCGGCGCTGGCTCTCCGCCGAATATTCATCCAGGTCCCGCCGTGAGAATCCGTAGCGGGTGGCGATCAGGTCAGCGCTGATTCCCTGGGGCACGAAATAGGTGTCATAGGCGATCTGGGGATCCGTGGCCCATGCGCCGCCATCCGATCCCATGGGAACGCGGGACATGCTTTCGACGCCGCCGGCGACAATCAGATCCGACTGACCGGACATGACAGCTGCGGCGGCCGTATTGATGGCCTCCAGGCCCGAGGCACAGAATCGGTTGATCTGCTTGCCCGGGACCGTTTCATCGTATCCCGCTTCCATGGCGCCGATACGGGCCACGTTGGCGCCCTGCTCTCCGACCGGCATGACGCACCCGAGAATGACGTCATCGACTTGCGCGGTGTCCAGCCCGGTTCTGTCACGGAGGGCCTGCAGGACCTGGGCGACCAGCCTGATGGGCGGGACCTCGTGGAGGGCGCCGTCCGGCTTGCCCCGCCCGCGCGGCGTCCTGACGTGATCGAACACATACGCTTCTGACATGGAATGTCTTCCTCCTTTCTGCCGTCGCCAGGTATTGGGCGGCGGGTGAATGACTGGTGGAACGCTGTCGCCGAGGCCGGCCTGTGGCACCGGCCGGGGAGAGGCCTCCCGGGCTTCGGCCGCGGCGGAAATTCCTGTCTGGGCCGCGCGGCGGACATCCGGCGGACGCCTCGATCATACACTTTGTGGAGCGGTTTTGCTGCTGCGCGTCAAAGACCGCCAGAGGCCGCTGACGCGGACGGGTTCGGGAGGGTCGCGCCGCGATTCAGCGGCGCGGCAAAACTCTCGATCCGGGCCTTGATATAGGGGAAAAACGGGTTGTACCTCAGCCTGGCGAACTGACCCAGAGGTACCCGTAGCACGCGCTTCTCGCCCTTCGGATTGATATTGCCGAGGGTCGGCCGGGTCCCGTCACCGGCTCCGTACCAGGGATCGTCCTGGGGAAAGGGAATCGCAACATGGGACATGGAGTAGATCTGCGGCGGCCAGTGATGCCCCAGGGGCTGATCTCCGGTATCGCCACCTCCCGGGAACCGTGTCCGGGCGACGACCTCACCGGATTCGACCTGCGCATTGCTCACCACCGTAAGGGCGTAGACCTCGGTGGACTTGGACATCAGCCGGTCCAGCATGGCCGGATAGGCGGGCGAAAGGAATTCCCCGAGTCGGTCCGACCGATTGACGTCAAAAAGCACCAGTTCGCTGTTGGGTACGGTGAGGCGGTCGAACAGGTGGGTCACGATCGCCTCCGTGAGAACGGTGGCGTCCGCCAGGGACTGAAAACAAAGGATCGGCGGCATCCCGTTCAGGGCCCCGTTTCCCTGCAATCGCTCTGCCTGCTGGCGAATCTCGCCGGCCAGCATCCACGACTCGTGGCCGGCGATTTTGGGAAAAGAGTTGTATTTATAGGGATCGAACTCCGGGAGTATCGACTCCCAGCGAAATTTCTCGAAGTAGGGAACAGAAGCCAGCAGCATGTGCCAACTGGCCAGCCGGGCGAAAGCGGTAATGCCGATCGCCGGCGAAAACAGATAGACCTGATCCGGCGTCTCGAGCGCGTCATCTTCGAGAGAGTCCAGGGTGTATTTCGTCACCAGGGCGCCCCCGTTTGAGTAGCCGCCGACCAGCAGCGGTGCGTCCGGCCCTATCACCGAGCGGGCATGGCGGATCGCGACCCGCACGGCCTCCATCCAGTCATGCCGCGTAATCTCGATCAGGGCCGCCGGGGCCAGGCCATGGCCGGGCATACGCGGAGCCACGACGTAAACCCCCAGGTCACGAAATATTTCGGCCGCGGCACGAACGCTGTAGGGAGAGTCCGTCAGACCGTGGACCAGCACGATAGCCGCCCAGGGGTCGGCCGGTGCCAGTTCGAAGCTGCGGTTCCAGTTTTGCTCGAATCCGCCCGGGTAGAAACGCGAACGGCTGTTGTAGCGGGACGGATCATCGCCCCGGTCACGAACCACGCCCGTCTCCAGTTCCTCGAAGACCAGGTCCTCGACCCGGAGGAACTGCTGCCAGTCCGCACCGGCACCGTTCGACACGCGGAAATCGTTCTCGAACCGCGCCGTGTGCCAGGGCTCCAGGTCCGGCTGCCGCCGCGCGTCGAATGCTCGAATCAGCATGATGGTCAGAACGATCACGAGAGCGCCGAAAATCAGGCGCGTAATCAGTCGAAACAAACCGAAGACGAATTTCCTCACAACCGCCGTTTCCCTTCTGTCAGCAACCGTTCCGGGCCCCCGTGGCCGCGGAGAAAGATGATCGTCGCATACAATACGCCTGGCCGCTAATCGCCGCCGACCCTATGATATTGCCCGACCATCGAAGCGAGGCACCAGATGCCAAAGGCGGAAATGCCCGTGGGCGTGATCGATTCGGGGATCGGCGGCCTGTCCGTCGCCGCCGCCATCCAGGAACGTCTGCCCCGGGAACCAATCCTCTACGCAGGTGATTCTGCCCACGTCCCCTACGGCGGGCATTCGGAGCGATTCATTCGGCAGCGAACGCTTTATCTGGCCAGTTTTCTCGTGGACCGGGGCGTCAAGGCCATCGTCATCGCCTGCAACACGGCCACGGCTGCCGCCGCATCGGCATTACGCGAGCGGTACTCCCTGCCGGTGGTCGGCATGGAACCCGCGGTGAAACCCGCAGCCGCCGCCACGCGTACCGGCATTGTCGGGGTCCTCGCCACGACCGGGACGCTGGCCAGCGCACGCTTTGCGGCCCTGCTGGACCGGTTCGGAGAGGGCATACGGGTCCTCACCGAGCCCTGTCCGGATCTTGTCCGGCTGGTAGAGCGCGGTGAATTGTCCGGACCGGAGGCCCGCCGCGAGGTCGCCTCCCACGTGACGCCCCTGGTGAGGGCAGGCGCAGACACCCTTATCCTCGGCTGCACGCATTTCCCGTTTCTCCGGGCCTTGATTCAGCAGGAAGCGGGCGCCGGGATCACGGTCATCGATACGGGGCCGGCGGTAGCACGGCAGCTGGAACGGCGGCTGGCAGAAACCGGGCGGCTGGCCAGGGAGGGAAACGGGGAACTGACGCTTTACACCAGCGGGAACACGGCGGATTTTTCCAGAGTCGCCCGCGTGCTATGGCCGGGTGCGCCCGCGGCCTGCGCTCTGCCCTGACTCGGTCCCTCAGACAGGCTCGGGAAATCGCCGGCTCGCCAGATAATCCCGTCCCTTTTCCATCAGAGCGACGAACTCGTCCGCGTCCCCGGTCAGGATGGCGTGGCGGATCCTTTCTACCGATCGCGCCAGGGCGTCCAGCGCCGCGCCGCCGTGCTGGTTGAGGGACTGGATTTCGAAATAAAGCCACGGATTCTCGCTGGCGACCCGCCGGCAGACCTCCAGCTGGGCGTCGAAGGTCGTGCTGGAGAGCTGGGTGAGAAGCGGGACGTCGGCGCCGCTCTCGGCCAGCGCCGTAAAGAAGGCGATATTCAGCGCGTGGGACAGTCCGAGCACGAAGGCAATCAGGCGGTCATGCTGGTCCAGGGACATCTCGACCTGCTCTGCCATGGTGGATTCGAACAGTTGCCGGGCCTCCCGTGTCGCCTCCCTGTTTCCCACGTCCGAGAACACGACATGCCGCCCGGACAGCAGGCGGGTATCCGGGCCGAACATGGGGTGGACCGACGTCACCCGGCAACCGGCGGCCGCAAGCGCATCCAGCCCCTTTCGCAGGGGGGATTTCAGGGACCCGACGTCGAATATCAGACCGGGCGGGCGCAGCTCTGCCAGGGACTCCAGGATGGCACCGGACGCCGCCAGAGGAGCAGCCACGACGATGATGTCCTGGTCAAGATCCCCTTCTCTCCAGTCGCGCCGCGCGTCGGGGACCGAGGGATCCGCCACCGGGTCCGCGATCTCCACACGGTAGCCCTGACTGGCCAGGAAATCCGCAAACCATTTTCCCATGCGGCCCGCGCCGCCGATGACCAGGGCACGGCGACCGCCCCCGCGGCCTTCGCTGACGACCCGATCCTGCTCCTGAGTGGTCAGGGAAGACCGGATCAAGAGACGCATGAGCACTTCGGCCAGATCCTCCGGGAGCCCCAGTTCGCGGGCCCTGGCCACGGCACCCTGTATGACCTCCTTCTCCCGGGCGAAGTCGCGAGTGGCCCGGCCCTTCTCCTGTTTGTTCCGGCCAATCTCCTCGACCAACCGCTGTCGCTCGGCCACCAGCTCCAGAACCCGGTTGTCGATCTCCGTCAGGCGCTTTCGCAGCTCCGCGAGCTGCCGCCGGCTGTCTCCTGTCATCATGATGTCATCCTGCCCCCGAGGCACCGCCTTCGTTCGAAACCGGCGTACGGGTATTCTTCTGCAACCGCGACCGATTTGGCAAACCCGTGTTCCAGGATCACTTTTCCCGTTCGGCGAGCGGCTACGCCCGCTTCAGGCCGGAATATCCCCCGGAGCTTTTTCACTGGCTCGGGCAGAAGGCCCCGGCCCGAAACCGCGCCTGGGACGCGGCGACGGGCAGCGGCCAGGCAGCGAGAGGACTGGCGTCGGTATTCGGGGAGGTGATCGCCACGGACGCCAGCGCCGGGCAGATTCGCCACGCGCGTCCCTGCCGCGGCGTCCGGTACCACGTGGCCCCGTCAGAGCATGTGCCGATCGAGAACCACACCGTGGATCTGACCCTGGCGGCCCAGGCCCTGCACTGGTTCGATTTCGATGCCTTTTTCGGCGAGGTCAGACGGGTCTCCCGCCCCCGCGGCGTGTTCGCCGCGGTTTGCTACGGATTGTTCCGCTGCGAACCGGAACTGGACGGACTCATCGACCACTTCTATTCCGGCGTCCTCGGTGACTTCTGGCCCGCCGAGCGGCGCTTTATCGATGAACGTTACCGCACAATCCCGTTCCCCTTCGACGAGATCGCGACACCCGCATTCGAGATGACGGCCCGCTGGAGCCTGGATCATCTTCTCGGCTATCTGGGGACCTGGTCCGCTGTCGGCCGCGCCCGGAAACGCACCGGCGAGGATCCTCTGGAATCCCTGAAACCGGATCTGCGGAAGCTGTGGCCGGAACCGCTGGAGTTTCGTCAGATCGTCTGGCCGCTGGTCGTGCGGACCGGTCGAATCTAGCGCCGGGACACTCCGCCCAGTATCCCTCTGAGTAACTCTTTTCCCAGGGATCGCCCCAGGGTGCTCCCCAGGCTGCGCAGGATGCTCTTGGTCACCGCCTCCCCGTAGCCCTGCCGTCCGCCGCCGGAGCGACGCGGCTTGTCCGGTTTTCGCTGCTCCACGATTTTCTCGGCGCGCCTGGCCAGCATCTCATGGGCGGAGTCGCGGTCCACGACCTGATCGTACCGGCCGCTTACCGGGCTCCGGCTCATCACTTCCGCCCGCTCCCGCTCGTCGGCGGGACCGATACGGGAACGGGGCGGACAGACAAGACAGCGTTCCACGATCCCGGGAACGCCCTTGTCCTCCAGCACGGACACGAGGGCCTCGCCGATACCCAGCT
>JASFOT010000024.1:0-11473 GCA_050116375.1 Gammaproteobacteria bacterium
CGCAACAGCTTCCGACCCGCGGGTCCCGGGACCTGTATCTCTCTCAAGGGCGGTGAAGGCAAGCGCGTCAAGGGGATCACCACGATCGACGGCATGTCGCTGGTCAACCTGGAAGGGGCAGGCATGATCGGCGTTCCGGGCACGGCGGACCGTCTCTTCGGGGCGCTGCGCGAGGCGGGAATCTCGGTAGTGATGATCTCCCAGGGAAGCTCGGAGCATTCCATCTGTTTTGCCGTCCCGGAGGCCCATGGCGAGCGTGCCAGGGGCATCGTCCGCCAGGCTTTCGCTCTCGAACTGGAACAGGGGCAGATCCAGGGCGTGGACGTCCAGCCCGGCTGCAGCATTCTGGCGATCGTCGGCGACGGCATGCGGGGCGTGCCCGGCGTGGCCGCCACCATGTTCGGATCCCTGGGCCGGGCGGGCGTGAACGTTCGCGCTATTGCCCAGGGCGCCTCGGAGCGCAATATTTCGGCGGTGATCGACAGCGAGGAATCGGCCCGGGCTCTGCGGGCGGTACATTCCGGATTCTATCTCTCCGCCCAGACCATCTCGGTGGGCGTGCTTGGCGCGGGCACGGTCGGATCCGCTCTCCTGGATCAACTCTCGTCGGAGGTGGACAGACTCCGGGAGGTGGCGAACGTGGACATCCGCGTCAGGGGCATCGCCACTTCCGCCCGAGCATTGACGGGAGAAACGAGTCTGGCACTCAACGATTGGCGGGAATCCCTTCAATGGGACGGAGGTCCGCTGGAGCTGGAAGCCTTCGTCAACCATATTCATGCCGAACACCTTCCGCATGCGGTGATCATCGACTGTACGGCGAGCCAGGACATCGCGGACCGATACGCGGACTGGCTGGCGGCGGGCATCCACGTGGTCACGCCCAACAAGAAGGCCAGCACCGCTTCCATGGACTATTACCGGGCCATGGACAGGGCGCGACGCGCCGGCGGGGCGCGCTATCTCTACGAGACAACCGTCGGGGCGGGTCTTCCTATACTGCATACCCTCAGAGACCTGAGGGAGACCGGAGACCGGATCCACGCGGTGGAAGGCGTGCTCTCCGGTACCCTGGCCTACTTGTTCAACATCTTCGACGGGTCCCGGGTTTTTTCGGAAATCGTTCGTGAAGCCCGTGCCAAAGGCTATACGGAACCGGACCCCCGGGATGACCTTTCAGGCATGGACGTTGCGCGGAAAGTCGTGATTCTGGGTCGGGAGGCCGGTCTGGAACTGGAGCTCGAGGATGTAGAAGTCCAGTCGCTGGTGCCCGAGTCGCTGAAGAAGGGGAACGTGGAAAGCTTTCTCGATGGCCTGTCGATTCAGGATGAATCCATGAAGGCCATGTACGAAGAGGCGCGATCGGCGGGGCAGGTGCTCCGGTATGTGGGACGACTGGACGCCGATGGTCAGGCCACCGTCCGTCTCGAGAGCCTGCCCACGGACCACCCCTTCGCCCGGATTAATCTGACCGACAACGTGGTGCAGTTTGTCACCCATCGCTACAGCGAAAACCCGCTGATCGTTCGGGGTCCCGGAGCAGGTCCGGCGGTGACGGCGGCCGGCGTGTTCAGCGATCTTCTTCGGCTTTGCACCTTCCTCGGGGCCAATATCTGAACGCCTCTCCCATGTGGTTTCACAGCACACGTCAGGGAACGGGGCCAGGCGTTACGGCCAGTGAGGCGATCTGGCGCGGGCTGGCGGAAGACGGGGGTCTGTACGTGCCGGAACAGGTACCGGTTATCGGGCTTTCGGCTTTCGACGGCTGCGACAGCGATGCTGCGGTGGCGGCCAGGGTACTGGCTCCTTTCTTTTCCGGCGATCCGCTGGAGGCGCATCTTGCCGACATCTGCCGCGAGGCGCTGAACTTCCCCATGCCGGTGGTTCCGCTGCCCGGCGACCCGGCGCCCGCCGTCCTGGAACTGTTTCACGGGCCGACCTGTGCGTTCAAGGACGTAGGGGCGCGATTCCTGGCCGGCTGTCTCGCCCGCCTGCAGCAGCGATCGGGCCGGACGACGACCATTTTAGTGGCCACGTCCGGTGACACCGGCGGGGCCGTGGCCGCCGCCTTTCACGGCAGGCCCGGATTTCGCGTCGTGGTCCTGTATCCGCAAGGCCTGGTATCGCCTCGCCAGGCACACCAGTTGTCCTGCTGGGGTGGCAATGTCACGACATTTTCGGTGTCGGGCACGTTCGATGACTGCCAGAAGCTGGTGAAAGCGGCTTTTGCCGACGGGGATCTGTCGAAACGGCTCGGCCTGAATTCAGCCAACAGCATCAATCTGGGACGTCTGTTGCCGCAGATGACCTACTACACCTCTACGGCCCTGGATTATCGACGCCGGGGTCTCGAGGCGCCCGGTTTCGTCATCCCCACGGGCAACCTGGGAAATGCCTGTGCCTGCCTTCTGGCACGCTCCATGGGCGTGCCCATCGGGGAAGTTCTTCTGGCCACGAATGCCAACAGGACGATTCCCGACTACCTGGAGACTGGCCAGTGGCGCCCACGGCGGTCGCTGGCCACTCTCGCTTCGGCCATGGATGTGGGCGATCCGAGCAACATAGAACGGCTCCGCTGGCTCTTCCCGAGCCCGGAAAATCTCCGGCGAGCGGCGAGGGCGGTCTGGATCTCGGACGAAGAAATCAGCGAATCGATCCGGGACGGTATCGTTCGCTGGCGGCAGGCCTGGTGTCCCCATACGGCCACGGCGATGCACGCCTGGGAGATCATGGAGGCGACGCAGCAGGAGCGTCCGTGGGTTGTCGTGGCGACGGCCCATCCGGCCAAGTTCGAGACAGTGGTGGAGCCCCTCGTGGGCGGCCCGGTCCCGGTGCCTGACAGTCTCGCCGAACTGCTCGCAAAGCCCGCTTCGGCCAGACCATTGGAGCCGGATCTGGCGACTTTCCGGTCGGAGCTCGAGAGGCTTCCGCCGGCCGCCGGCTAGTCGTCGCGGAAATCCGGATCTCGATGTCGTTCTCTGCGGTGCGGATGTCGGCGCCGCTGATGATCGCCTCGAGCTTCCTCGTCGCGATGTTTGCGCGTCTTACGCTGGGGGGGATCGTCAAAGTCCAGGGACTCCAGCTCTTCCGGATTCTCCGGCAGGAAGCGAGGATTGAGGCCCATTTCTCTTTCTCCAGAAAATGATGTCGGCGGCCGCCCGGGGGAGCCTGCCACCGGTGTTCTGCACCATCCCGATGGATCCGTCCGGGGAGTCGCCTGTCGGTGTTTGGCAGCACAGTTCCGTCGGAAGATCCAGTGTCAAAACATAGACGATTTTATTTCGATGTCAATATATTTGATATCGAAGTAATCGCTCTTTACACTTTCGCCATGGCAAAAGACATCGTCGACGAAATGCTGGATCAATGGGCCCGGGAGCGGCCCGAACTCGATGCCTCGCCGCTATCGGTGGCGGTGCGTGTCCAGATGCTGGGCCGGCGCTTCCGCCGGGACGCCGAGCGGTCGCTGGCCAAAGCCCATATCGATTACTGGGACTACGAGGTCCTGGCTACCCTGCGCCGCCACGGCCACGAAAAAAGGCTTACGGCAACCAGGCTAGCCGAACTCTCGCAGATCAGTCGTGCCGCCATGACGCACCGGATAGATCGCCTGGAATCGAGAGGCCTGGTGACACGGCAGGGTCACGAGTCCGACCGTCGGGCGGTTCTGGTCTCCCTGACGGCGGCCGGGCGGAGCATCGTGGACAAGGCCCTGGAGCCCCGTCTCAGGGCCGCGCGGGACAGCATAAGCGGCCTGACAAAGACCGAACGCAGGACCATTGCACGGCTGATGCGCAAGCTCATGCTGACGGAGAACGACGCCTAGCCGGTCCGGTCCGACTCCCGTTGTATCCTAAGAAATCGACGTTCTTTCCGGGAAAGTGATCATGTCGGGCACCGACCTGTTCCGGGAGCCGATTCTCGTTACCGGCGCCACGGGATTCATTGGCAGACATCTCGTTCGACGCCTGCTGTCTGAGGGCGCTCATGTGCGGGCCCTTGTCTTGCCGGGAGAGCCGACGCCCACGGAATGGGAAGCGGCGGTGGAAATCGTTCGCGGCGACATCAGAGATCCCGAGGCCGCGAAAGCGGCTGCTCCGGGCTGCCAGCTGGTGTTTCATCTTGCGGCGGTCGTAGGCGACTGGGGTCCGGAGGAATTGTTCCGGCAGGTCACGATCGACGGCACCCGATACCTCTTCGACGCTGCCGTGGAGGCGAAGGCCCGGGTGGTGCTCGCTTCCAGCATCGTGGTTTACGGCGACCGGCTGGGCCGGTCCCGCTGTGACGAGGAATCCAAACCGGGTCGGGCCTACGGTCCCTACAGCCGCTCCAAGCAGGCCCAGGAAAAAATGGCGATGCAGCTGGTGGATGCCGGCGGGTGCGACATCAGAGTCGTGAGGCCCGCCAACGTTTACGGCCCGGGCAGCCGCCCGTGGGTCGACGAGGTGGCGAGGCTGCTGCGGGCCGGCAAGCCGACTCTCATCAACGGGGGCGTGCAGAATGCGGGGCTGGTGTACGTGGACAACGTGGTCGAAGTCATGGTCCGCGCGGCGGGCGCTGCGGCCGGTCCCGGCGACGTTTTTAACGCCTGCGACGAGCTGCCCGTGACCTGGGCCCGTTATCTCGGGGATCTTGCCGGTCTGGTCGGTTCGGCACCACCGCGTTCCGTGCCGGGATGGCTGGCCTGGCCGCTGGCCACGGTGATGGAATACGGCGGCAGAATCCTCGGTCTGAAATCCCGCCCGCCCCTGACCCGCGAGGCGGTTCATCTGGTCTCTTCGGATCATGATCTCCCGATGGACCGGGCTCGAGAGCAGCTCGGTTACAGGAGGCTGGTCAACTACGAGCAGGGACTCGCCGCGGTAGCCGGGTACCTGGAGACCTGAGAAGCGCTGCCGTTACTTGTCGGCCGCCGCCAGCTGCATGTCGCGCTCGCGGGTCTTTTGCTTCCGGGCCATGACGATGCCGGCTATCACCGTGCCGATGGCCACCAGGCCGACCAATATGGTGGCCAGGGCGTTGATCTCCGGGCTGACGCCCAGCCTTACCTTGGAGAAGATCACCATGGGTAGTGTGCTGGACCCCGGACCGGAAACGAAGCTCGCGATCACCAGGTCATCCAGCGACAAAGTGAATGCGAGCAGCCAGCCCGCCACCAGCGCCGGCGCAATGATGGGCAGCGTGATCAGGAAAAATATCTTGAGCGGTCGCGCGCCCAGATCCAGGGCGGCTTCCTCGATGGATTCATCCATATCGGACAGCCGGGACTGCACGATGACGGCCACGTACGCCATGGAAAAAGTGATGTGCGCGATGGTGATGGTGGTGAATCCCCGCCCCGACGGCCAGCCGATCGCCGCCTCCATGGCAACGAACAGCAGCAGCAGCGACAGCCCGGTGATGACTTCCGGCATGACCAGAGGCGCCGTGACCATCCCCGTGAAGAGGGTCCGTCCGCGGAACCTTCGGAAACGGGCCAGCACGAAGCCGGCGATGGTGCCGAGAGCCACGGCCACCGTGGCGTTCAGCGTCGCGATTCTCAGGCTGATCCACGCGGCCTGCAGGATCTGGTCGTTCTCCAGCAGCGCTCCATACCACTGGGTGGAGAAGCCGGCCCAGACAGTCACCAGTTTCGACTTGTTGAACGAGTACACGATCAGGGAGACGATCGGGATATACAGAAAGGCGAACCCGAACACCATGGCCGAAAAGAGGAAGAGGGAGCGGCGCTTCATGATTCCGCCTCCCCGCTACGCGCCTGGGTGTGCTGGAAGAACACGATGGGTATCACCAGCAACAGCAGAAGCGCAATGGCAACGGCGGACGCGACCGGCCAGTCGCGGTTACCGAAGAACTCGTCCCACAGGATCCGCCCGATCATGAGGGTGTCCGGTGCGCCCAGCAGCGCCGGGATCACGAATTCGCCCACAGCGGGAATGAACACCAGCATGGAACCGGCGATGATTCCCGGCATGGACAGAGGCAGCGTGACGCGAATAAAAGCGGTCGCCGGCCGGCAGCCCAGATCGTAAGCCGCCTCGAGAAGGGTTTCGTCCAGTTTCTCGAGATTGGCGTAAAGCGGGAGGATCATGAAAGGCAGATAGGAATAGACGATCCCGAGGTAAACGGCAAAATCTGTTTGCAGCATGACGATAGGAGAGTCGATGACCCCGAGCCACATGAGCAGATTGTTGATCAGGCCGTTGTTCTTGAGGATCCCGATCCACGCATAGACCCGGATCAGGAACGACGTCCAGAACGGCAGAATGACCAGCATGAGCAGTATCGTTCGCTTGGCCGGTCTGGCTCTGGCAATACCGTAGGCCATGGGGTAGCCGATGATCAGGCAGATCACCGTGGAGATCAGGGCCACCTTCACCGAGTTCAGATAAGCATTCAGGTAGAGGCTGTCCTGAATGAGGAAAGCAAAGTTGCCCAGATTGATTTTGATATTGAGGTACTGGCCCTCCACCCATTCCCACAGCGGCGTGTATGGAGGCTGGGCAATATCCGCCTCCGAAAGCGCGATTTTCAGAACAATGATGAAGGGGACGAGAAAGAAGGCCAGGAGCCACGCGTAGGGCAGGGAGATCACGAACCCCCTGCCGAGGGTCCTGACGGCGCGGCCCCTGCGACGCAGGGACTCCCTGAGCGAGCCGCCTCCGACTTTCTTCACCAGGGTCTCCGCCTGGTCGGTGACCCTTCTGGTAAACGCGGGGATGCCGCGTGTCGTCATTCCGTCAGCACCACAATGCTGGATGGCAGCCAGTGCAGGAAGACGTGTTCGTCCCAGGTGATCCTTTCCGGATCACCCCTCCGCAGATTTGGCTGGGTGACCCGAATCGTTCGGTCGCCCTCGAGCCCCACCAGGTAGATCGAAAAATCGCCCATGTAGGCGACTTCCTTCACGGTTCCCTCGATAACGTTGGCCGACTGTTCGGGCCTGTTACGCGTGATATGTATTTTTTCCGGTCGCACGGCGGCCCAGACGCGCGCGTCCGGCGGTGCATTGACTCCGTGGTCGACGTAGATATCGGCTTCCTGGTCGCGCATCCGGATCGTCACGTGGTCCGGCTCGTCCTCGATGATGGAGCCCTCGAAGATATTCACCGAGCCGATGAAATCGGCCACAAAGCGGGAGGCCGGGAATTCGTAGATTTCCGTCGGCGTACCGACCTGGGCGATGTAACCCTCGTCCATGACGCCGATCCGGGTGGCGAGAGTCATCGCCTCCTGCTGGTCATGGGTCACGACAATAAAGGTGACGCCCAGCTTTTCCTGGATGTTCATCAGCTCGAACTGGGTATGCTCCCTGAGTTTCTTGTCCAGGGCGGCGAGGGGCTCGTCGAGCAGCAGCAGTTTCGGGCGCTTGATCAGGCTGCGGGCCAGGGCCACGCGCTGTCGCTGGCCTCCGGAGAGCTGGTGGGGCTTGCGCCTGGAAAAGCGGTCCAGTTTGACCAGCTCCAGCATCTCTTTGACCCGCGACCGGATGTCGCTGCCGGAAAGCTTCTCCTGTTTCAGCCCGAACGCCACGTTCTGGCTTACGGTCATGTGGGGGAACAACGCGTAGGACTGGAACATCATGTTTACCGGACGCTCGTAGGGCGGCGTGTCGGCCATGTCCATGCCGTCGATCAGGATCCGTCCGCTGGTCGGCTCCTCGAATCCGGCCAGCATACGCAGCAGGGTGGATTTGCCGCAACCAGAAGCGCCCAGCAGGCAGAAGAGTTCCTGGCGGTAGATGTCCAGCGAGACATCATTAACCGCAACGAAGTCCCCGAATTTCTTCGTGACCCGCTCGAGTCGTACGTAGGGCGTCTGTCCGGGATCCTTCCAGGGCTCGAAAGTGCTGAAGGACGTGAAGCTGGGCATTCCGACTCCCCGGAAGGCTGGCGGCGTGCCGGTTCCGGCCGCGCCGCCAGCGGGCTTTTCTTTACTGACCGGTCTTGAAACGCGTCCAGGCGCGAGTCACAAGCCGATCGTACTTGGGTGATTTCACGAGATCGGGGAACAGCTTCGCCTTGACGTCATCAGGCGGATAGATGCTTGGGTCCTCGATAATCTCCACGTCCACCAGTTCCACGGATGCAGCATTGGGATTGGCGTAGAAAACGTAGTTCGTCACTTCGGCAATCACTTCGGGCTGCAGCACGTAGTTGATGAAGGCGTGGGCATTGTCCGGGTGCGGGGCGTCCTTCGGGATGGCCAGCATATCGAACCAGATAATGGTGCCTTCGCTCGGTATGGTGTAGGAGATTTCCACTCCGTTCTCGGCCTCGGCGGCCCGATCGGCCGCGATCATCATGTCACCGCTCCACCCCATGGCGACACAGATCTCGCCGTTGGCCAGGTCATTGATCTGCTGCGAGGAGTGTATGTACCGGATATAAGGCCGGATCTTCGCCAGCACGGCCTCGGCCGCTTTCAGGTCTTCCGGGCTTTCGCTGTTTGGATCCTTGCCCATGTAGGCGAGCACGGCGCCGAACACCTCGGACGGCGCGTCCAGCAGGGTTACGCCGCATTCCGACAGCTTCGAAACGACTTCCGGATCGAACAGCATTCGCCAGCTGTCCACCGGGGCGTCGGGCAGCACTTCCGCCACCTTGGCCTCGTTGTATCCGAATCCTGTCGTGCCCCACATGTACGGGACCGCGTACCGGTTGTCCGCATCGTGCAGGCCCACCCGCTCCATGATGTCTGCGTCGAGATTGCTGTAGTTGGAAAGCTTGCTACGGTCCAGTTCCTGGAACACGCCTGCCTTGATCTGTCGCTCGAGGAAGGAGGCACTGGGCACCACCACGTCGTAGCCCGAATTCCCTGCCAGGAGCTTGGCTTCCAGTACTTCGTTGGAATCGAACACGTCGTAGTTGACCTCGATGCCGGTGGCCTCCTCGAAGCCGGCGATGGTGTCCTCGGCGATGTAATCGGACCAGTTGTAAACATTGAGAACTTTCTCCTCCTCGGCCAGTCCGCTGCCGGTGACCAACAGGGCGCCGAGCAGGCTGATAGCTGCCCTGGTTCTATGGGTCGGTCTCATATCTCGTTCCTCTTGTCATGCCGCAAATGCGAATGGGACGGGCCAAAAGCACTTTCGGCCCCGGTTTGAATACTTCACGACTTCCTCTATTGCCGTCCAGTCGACCGTCAGCCGGCGTTCAGCGCCTTGGCGGTCTGGTCGAGGCACCGCCAGGCCAGGTCGACGAGTTCATCGATCTGCTCGACGCTGATAATCAGCGGCGGGGAGATAATCATACTGTCTCTGACCGCGCGCATGATGATGCCGTTGTCAAAGCAGACGTCGCGGCACAGTGTCCCGGTCCTGCCGATCTCCGGGAATCGTTCCCCGCTGTCCTTGTCCTTGACCAGTTCCAGGGCGGCCACCAGTCCCTTGCTGCGTGCTTCGCCCACGATCGGGTGTTCTGCCAGCTCTTTCCATCGCTGGGCCAGATGCGGTGCCGCGACGTCCCGGACATGTTCGACGATCTGCTCCTCCTTGAGAATCTCGATGTTCCTGATGGCCACCGCGCAGCAGGTCGGATGACCTGAGTAGGTGTAGCCGTGGAAAAACTCGCCGCCTTCCCAGAGGGTTTCGACGACCCGATCGGAAACCATTACCCCACCTATGGGAAGATAGCCCGAGGACATGCCCTTTGCCATCGGCATCAGGTCTGGACGAAGGCCGTACATGTCCGAGCCGAACCAGTGTCCTGTGCGCCCGAAGCCGCAAATCACCTCATCGATCACCAGCAGGATCTCCCGGTCTGCCAGGATCTTCCTGACTTCCGGCCAGTAGGTTTCCGGGGGGATGATGACGCCGCCGGCCCCCTGGATGGGTTCGGCGATGAAGGCGGCGATTCGATCCTCGCCCAGCTCGTCGATCTTGGCCGCCAGTGCACGAGCCGCCTTGATACCGTAGTCCTCCGGCGACATTTGCCGCCCGTTCTCGAACCAGTACGGTTGCTCTATATGCACAATATCCGGAATAGGCAGCCCTCCCTGCGCATGCATGGGCTTCATTCCGCCCAGGCTGGCGCCGGCCATCGTGCTTCCGTGGTAGGCGTTCTCCCGACTGATAATGATCTTTTTGTCCGGCTTGCCGCGACAGCTCCAGTAATGGCGGACCATTCGGACAACTGTGTCGTTGGCTTCCGAGCCTGACCCGGCATAAAAGACGTGGTCGAGCCCCTCGGGCGTGATTTCCGCCAGCATTTCCGCCAGCCTGATGGCCGGCACGTGGGAGGTCTGGAAAAAGCTGTTGTAGTAGGGAAGCTCCTGCATCTGCGCGTAGGCTGCCTCGGCGAGCTCCTTGCGGCCATAGCCGACGTTGACGCACCAGAGCCCGGCCATGCCGTCCAGGATCCGGTTGCCGTCCGAATCCCAGAGATAAATCCCGTCGGCACGGCTGATAATTCTCGAGCCTTTTCTGCCCAGCGCCTTGTAGTCCGTGAACGGGTGCAGGTAATGGGCCGTGTCCCGGGCCTGAAGGTCGGCGGTATCGGCAGGACTCGGTCGGTTCATTGGCGTCTGTCTCTCTCGGGTTTAATCGACTGCAGGCGGATCGCGAGTGTTGTCACACGTTGAGTAAGAGGAACTCACGCTCCCAGGGGCTGATGACCTGGAAAAATGTCTCGTATTCGCTTTTCTTGACGCCGCAGAACATCTCGATGAATCGATCGCCCAGCACATCGATCAGCGGTTCACATTCCTTGAGTCGCGACAGGGCGGTGAACAGATCACGGGGCAGGGCGAATGGTTTGGTGTAGGCGTCTTCCACAAGCGGGGGTGTCGGCTTCAGGGCCTGAATCATTCCCAGATAACCGCAGGCCAGTGAGGTGGCGATCGCGAGATAGGGGTTGACGTCGGCACCGGCGACGCGATTTTCAATCCGCCGGGCCCGGCCCTCGGAGACGGGCACCCGCAGCCCCACGGTTCGATTGTCATACCCCCAGTGAACATTGATGGGCGAGGCGTAGTACCGGGTGAACCGGCGATAGGAATTCACGTAAGGAGCCATCAGGGCGATGGCTTCCGGAAGGTATCGCTGCAGGCCGCCGATATGGTGTTTGAACAATCGGCTGTCGCGTCCGTTACGCGCGGAAAAGAGGTTACGCCCTGTTTCCATGTCCTCCACGTTCTGGTGGATGTGCAGGGCGCTTCCGGGCTCGCCCTCCATGGGTTTGGCCATGAAAGTGCAATAAATTTCGTGGCGGTGAGCCGCTTCCCGCATGGTGCGCTTGAACAGGAAGACCTGATCCGCCAGGTCCAGCGCATCACCGTGCAGGAAATTAACCTCCATCTGGGCGGCGCCGCCCTCGTGGATCAGCGTGTCCAGCTCCAGTCCCTGAGTCTCGCAGAAGTCGTACATCTCCTCGAACAGCGGGTCGAACTCGTTGACGGCGTCGATACTGAACGTCTGACGAGCCGTCTCGGGGCGCCCCGATCGTCCAATGGGAGGCTCGAGTTCGTAGTCAGG
>JASFOT010000025.1:0-11057 GCA_050116375.1 Gammaproteobacteria bacterium
TCCCTGATCCTGGCTCTCTCTTTCCCCTTGATGTACGGACTCCAGGATTTCGTGCGGCAGCGACGGTTCAATTTCATCTCCGCCCTGGGGGTCGTGAGCATTCTTCTGACCGGTGGAATCGGTTTGCTGGAGCTGGATCCCAAATGGATTGCGGTCAAGGAGGCGGCCGTTCCGGGCGTAATAGGCCTGGCGGTCGTGCTGTCCATGAAGACTCGCTACCCGATTGTCAGATCGCTACTCTACAGCGACAAGATCATCGACGTGGTTGCCGTGGAGGCGGCCCTGGAGCACAACGGCAGCCGGGCAGAGTTCGACAGGGTCCTCGCAGTGGCGTCCTGGCTGCTGGCAGGCTCGTTCTTCCTGTCCTCGATTCTCAATTTCACGCTGGCAAAGGTGATCGTGAAAAGTCCGTCCGGCACGACCGCCTTCAACGAAGAGCTGGGACGGATGACGGCTCTGAGCTATCCCGTCATCGTGCTGCCTTCCATGGCCGTTATGATGGTTGCGCTGTGGTATCTGTTCCGGAGCATAAAGCGCCTTACGCACATGGATCTGGAAGAAATCTTTCATCCCCACCCCCGCGGTGGTCGCTGATCCCGGAGGTCTATGAAATGCAGGGATTTCTTGTTCGACTCCTTATCACGGCCTTCGCGATGTGGCTGGCTTCGGTTATTGTCCCGGGCATGTCTTTCTCGGGCGGCTGGGCGTTGTTTTGGGCGGCCCTTCTCCTGGGCATCGTGAACGCCCTGGTCCGCCCCCTTGTCGTGCTGCTGACCTTGCCCCTTACCATCCTGACCCTGGGAATCTTCCTGCTGGTGGTGAATGCCGCCATGCTGGGCCTGGTGGCCGCGGTGCTTGACGGTTTCCAGCTGGCGGGGTTTTGGTCGGCACTGTTCGGCTCGGTGCTCATCAGCATTTTCAGCGCGGTCGGGTCAAATTTCATAGGCCCCTCGGGCCACATTGAGGTGATCGTCCGCCGAGACTAGGGAGCAAGGCGCCACTGCAGATTCATCCCGGTGGCGGCCTGCCGTCGGCAGCCCGATCTCATCGGCCCCGCCCGTAAACCGCTACGAGCGCCACGCCCGCGATGATGATGGCCATGCCCGCCAGCTGTATTCCCCGCAACGCTTCCTCCAGCAACCACCATCCGAGTACCGTCGCTATCGCAGGGTTCACGTATGCGATGGTGGCCAACCGAGCGGGAGTGGTCTGGCGGATCAGCCATATATAGCTGCCGTAGGCGATGCAGGATCCGAAGACTGTCAGGTACGCGAGCCCGCCGACACCGGCCACTGTCCACTTCACCCGTGCCGTTTGCCCGTCCAGAACGCCCCACAGGGTAAGAATGAAACCGCCAACCAGCATCTGCAGGGCCGCGAGCATCAAAGGCCGCACCGATATTTCGGCGGCCCTTCCGTAAATCATGCCCCCCGACCAGGAAACCGCGGAGAAAAGAATGGCGGCCAGAGCCCATGCTTCGGCCGGAGCGGTTGTTTCCGTCGGCCACACCAAAAGCGCGGCGCCAAAAAACCCGGTCGTGAGGCCGAGCTTCGCGCCCCGATTCAGGGGCGTGCCCTTGTCGCCCATGGTGCCGAACCAGGCGGTCCAGAGTGCCGATGTCGCGATCAGCAGAGCCGCCTGGTTCGAGGGAACCCACTGCTCGGCCCAGGTGACAAAGCCGTTGCCGATGACGATGAGCGTCACCGCCATGATCAGGATGACACGCCATTCCCGCCACTCGCGGGGTACAGATTGTCCACGCCATCCTGCTGCCAGCCCCAGAACGATGCCCGCGATAATGAAACGGATGCCCGCCAGCAAACCGGGCGGGACGTCATGCACGGCTATCCGTATGGCGAGGTAGGTGGATCCCCACACAAGATAAACGGCCGCGAATGCAGCGAGGACCCCTATCAGAGGGGGGCGATCGTTCGGCAGGGCCATTGGGGAATAACCGTTCTTTTTTTGAATCTCAGCCCGGACGGGTGGCAACTCGGTAAACCCAGATGGCGATTCCGGCCATGACGAGAAGCCCCGGCGCGCCCCCCAGCGGCTCGTCGCTGATGGCGAGAACGTCCGGCCTACCGCTTAGAACGATGGGGATCGCGAGAAAAATGCCCACAAGAGCCTCGCCGGTGATCAGACCGGCGGCAGCGAGAATGCCTAGCCGCATGGACCGCTCCCTGTCCGCCTCGGAACGATCCGCCAGGGACCGTTCGGCGGCGTGGGCTATAAGACCGCCGAGAAAGATGGGGACCGACAGCTCCAGCGGCAAGTAGATTCCCACCGCCACGGCGAGCACCGGGGCATGCCAGGGAGCATCGATCTTTTTCAGATACTCGTCCACCCCGATGATCACTGCGCCGATCACCGCGCCGATGGCGACCATTTTCCAGGGAAGGCCGGCGCCGAAAACGCCCTGGGCTACGGATGCCATGAGCGTCGCCTGAGGGGCCAACAGCGGGTTCGGCCGCTCTTCCGTCGGTACGCCGATGCCGTACGCCTGCAGCAGAAGATTCAGAATGGGCGCCATCACCAGCACAGCAGAAACGACTCCCACGCCCTGCATGACCTGCTGTTTCCAGGGCGTGGCGCCGAGCAGGTGGCCGGCCTTCAGATCCTGCATGTTGTCCCCGGCAATAGCCGCGGCACAGCAGACGACGGCGCCGATAAGAATCGCGGCGGGCGGCCCCACGTGACTCTGCTCCTCACCGGAGCCCATCAGCCAGAGAAGCAGAAGCGCGGAGAACAGGATAGTGGCGATGGTGATGCCGGAGATGGGGTTGTTGGACGATCCCACCAGTCCCGCCATGTAGGCGGCTACGGATGAAAACAGGAACCCGGCGACCACCATGACGATGGTCATCGGCAGGCTGATGCCGATGCCCAGGCTGTCGTGGATATTGCTGTAAAGAAAAAAAATCGGCACGACGAAAATGGCGATGCCGATCAGCACCAGCTGCATGGGCGCGTCCTGTTCGGTATGGTCTATTGCTCCCGTGCTCCGGGCAGACATCTGGTGAAGGCCGCTGCGGACCCCCGACACCAGAGATCCCCGCATCGAGACCAGGGCCCAGACGCCACCGGTGAGCATGGCGCCGACGCCCATGTATCGGATCTGCGTTGTCCAGATTTGAAAAGCCACGTCAGTGGCCCCTGCGCCGTCGGCTACCATCTGGCTCAGCATCGGGTCCGATTCCAGGTAAAGGGCGCTGTAAATGGGGATGGCTATAAACCAGGAGATGGCGCCGCCGACGCAAACCAGCGTGGCGATATTCAATCCTACGATGTAACCGACGCTGAGAAGGGCTGGCGACACATTGGTGCCGATGTAGGCGATGCCCTTGCCCGCAAAGGCGGCCGTCTGGGCTGTCTCGCTCCAGAGCCGAAGTCCTGAGGATCCCAGTTTGACCAGGGCGCCGGTCACGGCCGCCAGCGCCAGCTGGCGAACGCCGCTCTCTGGATCTTCGCCGACTTTAAGCACCTCGGCGGTTGCCCGGCCTTCGGGATAAGCCAGGCCCTCCTCCACTATCAGCGAGCGTCTAAGGGGAATGGTGAAGAGGACGCCGAGAAGACCGCCCAGTCCGGCGATGATGGTGACCCAGCCGTAATCGAAGACGTTCCAGTATCCGAGGATTACCAGGGCGGGAATGGTAAAAATCACGCCGGCGGCCAGAGATTCTCCGGCCGAGGCGGCGGTCTGGACGATATTGTTCTCAAGAATGTTCGAGTCACGGAACAAACGCAGGATGCCCATGGAAATCACGGCTGCCGGGATGGAGGCGGACACCGTCATCCCGGCAAAAAGACCGAGGTAGGCGTTAGCCCCGGCGAGGATCATGGAGAGAACGATGCCCAGGGCAATCGCCTTTACGGTGAGTTGCGGAAGCTCCTTCGCCTGATTCATCTGCTCTCCCCGGATGACAGATCGTACCGGCCAGAAGCCCTGTTCATCCTGCGGAGGCGATCACCATCCACACTGTCGATCCTGGTTCTCCGAGTCCAGCCACCGCGACAGCGGTGCGAAGTACTGGAGCATGGCCGAAGCGTCGAACTCTCTCGTCCCAATGGCGGCCTCCAGTGTGTCCTGCCAGGGCTGGCTGGCCCCAGATCTCATGATCTTCCAAAGAAGCTCTCCGGCAGCTTTGCTTCCAAAGATCGAGCATTCGTGGAGGGGGCCTTGCCAGCCGGACCTCTCGCACATGGCGCGGTGGAGCTGGAACTGCAGGATGCGCGCCAGGAAATAGCGGGCGTATGGCATATTGGCCGGAATGTGGTACTTGGATCCGGGATCGAAGTTGTCTTCGGTTCGTGCCGTCGGAGGTGAGACACCCTGCTGCCGGACCCTGAGTTCCCACCAGGCCTCGTTGTAGCGGTCTGCCGGAATCTCCCCGGAGAATACGCCCCAGCGCCATTGATCCACTGTCAGGGCGAAAGGAAGAAAGGCGATCCTGTGCAGCGCGAGCTTCAGAAGGCCGTTGATGGTGGCCTCATTGCTGTCCGGGACTTTCTCGATGAGCCCGACCGATTGATAGTAACCAGGCGTCAGAGAGAGATTGACCGAGTCACCGATGCCCTCGTGGAAGGCACTGTTGGCGCCGCCGCGGTGAATGTTGGAGAGATGGTTGTACGCCAGGAAGTAATAGATGTGGCCAAGCTCGTGATGGATTTCCACGAACTGTTTTTCAGTGGGCACGATACACTGGCTGATACGCACGTCGTTCTCGGCCGGATTGATGTTCCAGGACGTGGGCTGGCAGAGCACGACTCTGTCCCTTGGCCGGGAGAGCATTGATTTCTCCCAGAATGTCTCGGGCAGCGCCGGGAGGCCGAGGGACATGAAAAAGCGTTCCGCGGTTCTGGCCATACGGATCGAGTCGTATTGACCCGCTTCCAGAGCCGCGGTCACGTCGAGGTCGATGGTTCCCGGATAGGGCTCCAGCAGGTCAAAAATTCCATCCCAGCGCTGGGCCCACATGTTGCCCAGAAGGTGGGCGGGGATGGGACCGTTCCGGGGCACGCGTTCTTCACCATAGAAATCCGCCAGCCGGCTCCTGGCGTAACAGTGCAGCGACCGGTAAAGCGGTCGGACCTGGTCCCATAATCGCTCCGTTTCCCGGGCAAGCTCGGACGGGTCCATATCGTAGGCATCGCGCCACATCTCTCCCAGATCGGCATAACCGAAATCGCCGGCCCCCAATTGGCTGAGCTCCACGAACCGCCGGTAATCGTCCCGCATGGGGCCAATCACGGTACGCCAGCCCTGCCATGCGTCCAGCAGCGCTTCCGGATCACGGGAGTTCATTATCACAGCGGAAAGTTCTCCCAGGCCCCTGCAGGAATCCTGTCCGCTGGGGCAATAACGCCCCGATCCGTATTCCGTGACCAGTCGGCGCTGGGTGGCCGTCATTTCCTTCCTGAGATCGGGGTCCTTCGGCAGTGCCATTCGCTCCGGCATGTACTCCGCGCGGTTGATAAGAGACAGGTCACGGCGCTGTCGCGGTGACAGTTCCGCATCCCGGAATCGACCGGCCTGTTCGGCCATCCTCAGGCGGAGTTCCCCGTCGCGGGCGCTGGCCCGGGCCACGAGGAGGTTGGTCTCGTCGGTCAGATAGGTGACGTTGGTCCACACGGCCGCGCCGTGCTCCAGGTCCGAATCGTCGAATGCTGCGTTCGCCCGCGCCAGAAACTCGTCCACAGTCTCCTTTGGCGCCGACTCCGGGTTCTCGGTCGCCGCGGGTCCGGCCGCGACAAACCCTGCCGTCAGAGCAGCGATCGCGGTGAGGCAGGCTCCCGGCCAGCCCAACAATCCCCTGCTTCGACGAGTTTTCCTCTGGAAATCGCGAACTTCGAGGGGCTTTGTCCTGCGTCTCACCGGACACCTCCGGTCAGTCTGTGAATGGGCCTGGCGAATGCCAGGAGAACAAGGCCTGCACCCACCGTGCTGATGACAATCTGCAGATAGAGGTCCGGCATCTCTGCCACCGCATCCGAGCGGAAGCGGCCAGCAAGGAGTCCGGCGATCAGTCCTCCCAGGGATGCTCCCAGGAACCATATGCCCATCATCTGGCTGACGAATCGCCTCGGCGCGAGCTTGGTCACGGAACTCAGTCCCACGGGGCTCAGGCAAAGTTCACCGAAAGTATGCATGAGGTAGGTCATCACCAGCCACGTGGGCAGCACCTGTTCTCCGGCCACCACCAGTGTGGCGGCAAAAAACATCACCAGAAAGCCGATACCCAGCAGGATAAGCCCAAGAGCGAACTTGGCGGGAATCGAGGGATCCAGGTTTCGCCGCGCCAGGGCCACCCAGAGATATCCGAAAAAGGGAGCCAGCAGGATAATCATGATGGGATTGACCGACTGTAGCCATGTTGCCGGAATCTCGAAGCCCCCGAGGGTGCGGTCGGTATAACGATCCGCAAAAAGGTTCAGCGACGAGCCCGCCTGTTCAAATCCGGACCAGAAGAGCGCGGCCCCCAGGAAAAGCACCAGGATCACAAACGTACGACGACGCTCGCCTTCATCCAGGCCCGCAAAGACGAACAGGTAGACGAAATACGCAATCGCGACGCCCACGATGATAGCCGTACTCCATTTGGCCAGTGCGACCGCCTCGAATTTCACCACTCCGTTGAGGCCGAGAGCGACGATCAGCGCAATTGCGGCCACGCCGGCCCACAGGGCGCGCCAGTGCTGTCTGTTCGTTTCCGCCGTCAGTTCCTCCCCCTTGGTGTGGGCAGCCGGATACCGTCCCGCATCGCCGAGGCGATGCCCGGTGAGTCGATACTGAATCAGGCCGAGAACCATGCCCACGCCGGCGGCGCCGAAGCCGTAATGCCAGTTGAGCTGCTCGCCGAGGTAGCCGCAAATCAGCGGGCCCAGGAAGGCGCCGACATTGATGCCCATGTAGAAGATACTGAAGCCCGCATCGCGCCGGGCGCCGCCCTCCGGATACAGATCGCCGACAATGGCGCTGATATTGGGTTTGAGCAGCCCCGTCCCCAGAACCACCAGGACCATGCCGAGATAAAAAGCTTTCTCGTTCGGCACGGCGAGTACAAAGTGTCCGCAGGCAATCACGATGCCGCCGTACCAGACCGTTCTCTGGGCCCCCATGAGCCGATCCGACACCCATCCCCCGGGCAGCGCCGCCAGATAAACGGCGGCCGTGTAGAGTCCGTAAATTGCCGTGGCCGTCTGATCGTCGTAGCCAAGTCCGCCTCTGACGCCATCGGTCATGAAAAGAACCAGCAACCCGCGCATGCCGTAGTAGCTGAAACGTTCCCACATTTCCGTGAAGAACAGGGTAGAGAGGCCGCGTGGATGGCGGACGGCGCCGCGAATCTCTGGCGTGGCGGCGGGCTCCACGACGGTCTTTGTCATCCACAATCTCCGAGGGACGGCTGAGGAAGCGTACGGTTTACGCAGGAGGATCGCAGGAGTCAAATCCCGCGCTGACGGATGGCACGTCGAGTCATACCCGCGACCTTCGCTCGGGCACCGTGGAAACTAGCCGTTCTGCTGAGATTCCACTTCCTTGTGCCCCGGAACCATGATGCGGGCCATGATGATCCCCGCCTCGTAGAGGACGTAGACAGGTACCGCCAGCAGGGTCTGGGAGATCACGTCGGGGGGCGTCAGAAGCATTCCGACGACGAACGCGCCGAGCAGAACATACGGGCGGTGGGACCCGAGTCGTGCGGGTGTCGTGAATCCCGCCCAGACGGACAGTACCGTGGCGATAGGGACCTCGAACGCAAGTCCGAAAGCGAAAAACAGGGTCAGCACGAAGTCCAGGTAGGCATTGATGTCGGTCATCACCGAAACGCCCTGGGGCGCTACGGTCGTGAAGAAGGCGAACATCAGGGGAAAGACCACGAAATAGGCGAACGCGACACCGCCATAGAAAAGCAGAGCGCTGGTAATAACCAGCGGGAGGGCCAGGCGCTTCTCGTGCTGGTAGAGGCCTGGAGCGATAAAAGCCCATAGCTGATAAAGAAGCCAGGGCATCGCGATAAAGAGGGCCGCGACCATTGCGGTTTTGAAGGGGGTCAGGAAGGGGGACGCGACCTGGGTCGCGATCATGCTTGTGCCCTCCGGCAGCTTCGCCATCAGCGGCTGGGCGATCAGGGCGAAAAGGGTGTCGGCAAAAGGTGCCAGGCAGAGAAAGATAACCAGCACCACCGCTGCGATTCTGAGCAGTCTCGTGCGAAGCTCGACCAGGTGGAAGACGAGTGAGCCTTCCGCCTGCGCTTTCTCATTCGCTTGGCTTTGTTTCTTCATTGGTGCCGCTCTGCGGCTTTTCGGCCTGGTTCTCGGGCTTGGGTTTCTGGCTCCTGGTATTGAAGTCGGCCGTGTTGACCTGGTTCATCTCACGCTCGATCTGCATCTTGAGGCCCCGCGCAAGAGACCTGGCCCTGCCCATCATACGGCCGATATTGGAGACCACACCGGGTAGTCTTTCCGGGCCAAGAACCAGCAGGGCGAGAGTTGCCAGAAGGGTCAACTCCCAAAAGCCGACGTCGAACATGGGGTGAGGAGCCGGTCAGGACTGTTTCGGGCTGTCGCTCGACTCGGTCTGCTCTTCGAATTTGGCGTCAGGCTTTTCGGGCTCCTCGGCCTGTATCTGTTTCTTGTCTGCTTCTTTCTCGCCTTCGTCCATGGCCTTCCTGAATCCCTTGACCGCGCCACCAAGATCCGAACCAATGGATTTGAGTCGCTTCGTGCCGAAAATTAGCACGACGATCAAGAGAATGATGAGAAGCTGCCAAACGCTGATTCCACCAAAACCCATAAAACTCTCCTCTGCGGCGCTACGGCGCCTGTCAAGATATGTCTAGGGCAGAATCATACGATAAAGCAGGGCCTGCCGAGAGGATTCAGCGGCCTCCCCGTTTTCGCAGTCGGGGAACGCCGGTACGGGCCGTCAGGAGAAACGTAACCGGACCGTCGTTCTCCAGAGCGACTTTCATATGGGCCCCGAAGACGCCACTCGACGCAGCCAGGCCTTCCCGTTCGGCGGTTTTCACCATATGGCGGAAAAGTTTCTCGCCGAGCGCGGGGTCTGCCGCCGGACCGAAGCTGGCTCTGGTGCCCTTGCGGGTATCGGCCGCCAGCGTGAACTGAGGCACGAGGAGCAGTTCGCCGCCCACGTCCAGCAGGCTGAGGTTCATTCTTCCATCGTGGTCCGGGAAGACGCGGTATCCGGCGATCCGCTCCAGGAGGCGCTCCGCCTCGTATTCGGTGTCGTCTCTCTCAACGCCGATGAACGCCAACAGTCCCGGCCCGATATCCGCCACTTTGCTGCCGTCCACTTCCACCCTGGCCGCTGACACTCTCTGGATCAGTCCAAGCACGGTCGTCCCCGACTCGATGTTCAAAGGGCGATCATATCGAATGCCCCGTGGCGGACCCATAAAGAATAAAATCCCACTTTAGCTCATGAAAGGGCCTCAGAAGGCCTCTTTATCCCCGTTTTTGTAAAAAACCCATCAAGTGGTACAAATGGGCTAAAAAAGTAGAAAACAAGTTACAAAGTGGTAATTAATTTGTCCGGACACGTTCTGGAGAGGCACGGCCACCAGACCTTCCGCTGGCACCGGTAAGCTTGATAGCCTTGACGCACGGGGGAGGCCGGCAATCCATGCCGGCAAATAATCAGAAGAGAGGCGCACCATGAAACGTAGAGCATTCCTGGCGGGATTGGCGGCTGCCGGCGTGGCTGGCTGCAGCAAGCCTGAAGAGCAGACCACATCGGACCGCAGGTCAGAAGAGAAATTCCGCTGGAAGATGGTGACCACCTGGCCGCCGGGATTCCCCGGCCTCGGAACGGGTGCAGCGGAACTGGCGGCCCTTATCACCGAGGCCTCCGGCGGGCGCATCACGGTGCAGGTGTATGGCGCCGGAGAACTCGTACCGGCGTTCGAGGTCTTTGACGCCGTTTCCCGGGGAACCGCACAGATCGGTCACGGCGCCGGCTATTACTGGAAAGGAAAGCTGCCCTCGGCTCAGTTCTTTTCCGCCACGCCCTTCGGGATGAACGCTCAGGAGCGCAACGCCTGGATGTTTTATGGCGATGGGGAGGCTCTCTGGCGGGAAGTTTACGAGCCCTTCAATCTGGTACCTGCCGCCGCGGGAAACACCGGCGTCCAGATGGGGGGCTGGTTCAACAAGGAGATCAACAGTCTGGGCGATCTCCAGGGCCTGAAAATGCGCATTCCCGGTCTCGGTGGGGAGGTCCTGAAGCGGGCGGGAGGAACGCCGGTCAACCTGCCGGGCGGCGAGATATTCACCGCGCTACAGACCGGCGCCATCGATGCCACCGAATGGGTGGGGCCCTACAACGACCTGGCATTTGGTCTGTACCAGGCCGCCCGCTACTACTACTACCCCGGATGGCACGAGCCAGGGACCTGTCTCGAAGCTATCGTTAACAAGGAAGCCTTCGATGCGTTGCCTGCTGATCTTCAGCGCCTTGTCCTGATGGCCTGCCGCGCGGTGAACAGCAACATGCTGGCAGAGTACACGGCTCGCAATCATCAGGCGCTGCAGACGCTGGTGGATGAGCATGAGGTGGAACTGCGAAAGTTTCCGGATGAGGTTCTGGCCAGACTGAAGACCCTGTCACGGACCGTCATGGAGGAGGTGGCGCAGTCCGATGAGCTGGCGGCCAGAGTGTACGATTCGCAGCTGAAATTCCAGGCTCAGGCGGAGCGCTGGCACGATATCTCCGAATACGCCTACTACCGGGCGAGAGCTCTCCCGGAGTAGTTTCCGCCCCGCTGAACGTCACGAAGCCGTAACCGGGCGGTAATTCGCCCGTCACGACCGGCCGTCAAGGTAGCCGCGATTCCGGCTGCCGGAGAACGGCATGGACGAAATCCATTCGCTGCACCCCATGCGGTTTCGCAGCATCTTCGTCTCGGATATTCATCTCGGCTTCAAGGGCTGTCAGGCCCGACTTCTTCTCGACTTTCTCCGCAGCAGCCGTTGCGACAATCTGTTCCTTGTCGGAGACATCATCGACGTGTGGAACATGCGAAACGGGCTTTACT
>JASFOT010000026.1:0-10801 GCA_050116375.1 Gammaproteobacteria bacterium
ATATCGCTCCAGTTCCCAGAGATGCTGTCTGAAAGCTTCCGGACCCAGGCTCAGGCTGGCCCGCAACGACTCGATGGCCTCCACTCCGAATCGCCGAACCCGTGCCTCGTTCCAACCCTCCCGGGGCGTGTGAAGGTGCCGCCCGTGCCTGCGCCGGCTCTCGACCACATTGTCCACGGACTGGCGCATCTGCCGAAGTCTGTCCGCGAGTTCAGGCAGATGATCCGGAATGGCGTCGGCCCAGTATGCCGACACCAGAAGATCGCCGTCGTCCTTGAGCCGTTGAGCCAGCCTGCCCGCTTCCATGAGCAGGTTCTCCATCAGCGCTCGTCGCCAGAGTTCGAACCACTGGGGCTCCGCCGGCTTACCGGCCATGCCGTGAACCAGCAGGATGCGAACCTTGTCGGAGATCGGTGCCTTTCTCATCGGCCTTCTCCGCAGCGCCAGCAGATCTCGAAACTGGGATCGTTGATCTCGCCGCAGGCGGTGCACGACCAGTCGGGGGATGTGTTCTTTTTCCCCTTTTCGGACTCGTAGCGATCCAGAATCTTCCTGGCGCTGCTGCGAAAGTCCGGCGGGACCATCACCCTGACCTCGCAAAGCTTGGGGACGCCGCTGTAGGCTCCGACCAAACCCTCGCCGGTCAGCTCGACGGGAATACCCTCGTTGACCAGCAGACCCCGCACCAGGTTGGCCTCGATCGGATCCTGCAAACGATGAACGCAGACCATCCGCGATCTTTCCTGCATGCTAGGGCCTCCCCGCTCGTCGGATCGCCCGCCGAACCGGGCGCCAGGAAGCAGGGCCCGAACTACCGGGGACAGTCGGGGCGAGTTGGCGCTGGATCACTTCTTGAGGCTCTCCACCACCGATGCCAGAACCTCCAGCCGCTTCACCGGATCGCTGATCTCGAGACACATCTGCTTCTGTTCGATGCTCAGCGGCAGCACTTCGGCCAGTCGGCAGCCGATCCAGCCCGCGTCCTCGAACTGCTTTTCCACAAACCGGTACTGGGCTTCCAGTTCGGACAGGACATTCTCCAGCAGAGCCAACAGCGGATAAAACCGTTCCGGTAGCGGCAGCTCCGGCTCCGCCTCGAGGAAATCAACTTCTCCCAGGTTGAGACCGTCTTCCTGTCGCCGGATCCCCCGCAGCAGGAACCGGGTTTCTCCCAGCGCCGTGATGCCCAGCAGTCCGTCATCGAACTGGTACCAGTCGATAATCCGGGCCAGGGTTCCCACCTGGTGAACCTCTCCCGAGCCAGTCTCGTCGCTGTCTTTCAAGGCCACGACCCCGAACCCGATCTCGTCTTTCAGGCAGCGGCCTATCATGTCCACATAACGGGTCTCGAAAATCCTCAGGGGCAGCGGTCCGCCGGGAAAGAGAACAGTTCTCAGGGGAAACAGGGGGATTTCTGCTCTTGAATCCGTCACCGCGATCTCGCCGCCCGGCAGGCTAGCCTGCCCTTTCCGACCCGCCCCCCCATGGAGGCAGCAGTTGTTGAACAATTCCCAGGTGGTCCATTACCCGGGCGACGATGAAATCGACCAGTTCCTCGACAGTGGATGGGCGATGATAAAAACCCGGCGCGGCCGGCATCACGACGGCACCTGCGTTCGCCAGCCTCAACATGTTCTCCAGATGCACGGTGGACAGCGGTGTCTCACGCACCACCAGCAGCAACGGCCGTCTTTCCTTGAGCACGACATCGGCGGCCCGCTCGATGAGAGACCGGCTCGCCCCCGTGGCGACAGCCGATACCGTGGCCGTCGTACAGGGGCAGATCACCATGGCATCCGGGGCGGCGGATCCGCTGGCCACCGGTGCGGTCCACTGGTCGCGACCGTAGACTGCCAGCTTCCCCTGGCCCGCCGGAAATCGTTCCACCAGGGCCGCGCGCATATCCGATGGCCGTCCAGGCAGCACCAGGTCCGTCTCCATGCCGGCGACCACCTGGGCCGGTTTCGAGACCATGAGGGAAACCCGGCAGTTGGCATCCAGAAGGCATTCCAGCAGTCGTATGCCGTATTGCATTCCCGACGCCCCTGTCCAGGCGAGAGCGATGTGCGGTTGAGCGGCGCCTTTTGTCATCACGGCCCTGATCTGTGGCGGAGCGCCTCCAGAAGACGCTGGTGTATTCCGCCAAAACCTCCATTGCTCATGATGATCACATCATCTCCGCTGCCGAGGTCTGTGACAAGGCGGCGAACCAGCGCTTCCAGGTCGTCGAAGATCGCCGTGGGCACCCCAGTGGTATCCGCGACCTCCTCCAGGTCCCAGCCGAGATCAGTCGGCCGGAAAAGATAGACCCGGTCCGCGTCCTTGAACGACGGGCCCAGGGTCTCCCTGTGTATACCCATGCGCATGGTGTTGGACCGCGGTTCGAATACGGCGATCAGGCGCCCCTCCCTGGGCAGTGCAGCGGCGCCGGTCAGCGTCGCCGCGATCTCCGACGGATGATGCGCAAAATCGTCGAAAACGGTAATCCCTGCGGCACGACCGCGGAGTTCCATGCGGCGTCCCACGCCTCGAAAGCGGCTGAGGGCATCGGTCCCGGCCACCAGCGGCACGCCGGCGTGCCGCGCGGCGAGCAGGGCCGCCAGGGCATTCTGTTGATTGTGGAAACCGGGGAAATCCCACTCGACCCTGGCTGCCTGCGCGTTCTCGCAACAGACTTCAAAACGACGCGGATCTTCCGCCGGCCGGGTCTGCCAGCGACCGTCCTGTCCCGTCTTCGAAAAGGTCTCCGTCGGCGTCCAGCATCCGCGCGCAAGGACATCGGCAAGATTCCCGTCGCCCGCGTTGACGACGATACAGCCGCTGCCGGGAACCGTGCGCACCAGATGGTGGAACTGCACCTTGATCGCCTCCAGGTCCGGGAAGATATCGGCGTGATCGTATTCCAGGTTATTGAGGATCAGGGTTCGGGGCCGATAGTGAACAAACTTGGAACGCTTGTCGAAAAAGGCCGTATCGTATTCATCGGCTTCCACGACGAAAAAAGATCCGCCGCCCAGGCGGGCCGAGACACCGAAGTTCCCTGGCACCCCCCCTATCAGGAAACCCGGGTCGAGCCCCGCGTCCTCGAGAATCCACGCAAGAATACTCGCCGTCGTGGTCTTGCCGTGCGTTCCCGCCGCCGCAAGCACCCAGCGATCCGTCAGAACAAAACGGGAGAGCCACTCCGGACCTGAGTAAAACGGGATCCGCGACTCGAGCAGGGCTTCGATCACCGGCATACCGCGGGTCATGACGTTCCCCACAACGACGCAGTCCGGGGGAGGGTCCAGCTGTTCTGCCCCGAATCCCTCGGTAATCTCTATCCCCAGGGAAGCCAGCTGTGTGCTCATGGGCGGATATACCCCGCTGTCCGCTCCAGTCACCCTGTGCCCCGCACTCCTGGCCAGGGCAGCCACTCCTCCCATGAAGGTTCCGCATATCCCCAGGATATGAACGTGCATTCAGGCCTCCGCGGGAAACAGTTTGGCGAACGTCGCCAGGTTGAGCACGAAGTAGGCCACGCCGATCACCAGACCTCCCACAAAAGGAATCTCGAGAGCGCGATGGAGGATGTGCCCGGTGACGGCGATCGACCAGAGCACGATCAGATAGATGCCCACGGCCGGGATCGGGGCGCCCTCCGCGGCGCTCATGTCCAGCGCCTGAAGCCAAGCGGTCAGGGGAAGGGCTATCAGCGACAGCAGGACGCCGGTACCGAGAAGCGCCGTCAGGGTCTGCAACAGTCTGTGAGCTTTCCGGTACAGAACCAGCAACAGGGTGAAGAATCCGAAGGTGAGACAAAGATCCACGGCCAGCTGAAGGGCAGCCTCGCCCGCGCTGCTGGTATAAAAGGCGACCGAGGCGGCCCCGGTGAGCAGATAGGCAGCGGTCACCAGGCCCAGCAGGAAACCGGAAGCGGGCAGGTCTTCGGGCCCAAGTTTCAGGGTCGCGATCTGGACAAAAGCGCGGAGGAGCTTGTTCATAAATACGCCATGGCTGCGGAGCACGAATCATACCTGCAGCCGGCAGCGTCGGCATGCGCATGACCGGAATCGGGGATAATGCGCCCATGACGACACCCGAGATCATCCAGAGCGAATCGGAACTCGCGAGCCTGGCGTCCCGTCTCCGGGACGTGGAACTGCTGGCCGTGGACACGGAATTTGTCCGCGAAAGCACCTATTACCCGCGCCCCTGCCTGCTGCAGCTGGCCTGGCATGACAGGCTGGCGCTGGTGGATCTCCTGAAGCTCGGAACCGCCGCGCCGCTGAAGGAGATTCTTTTCCAGCAGGGGACGCTCAAGATCTTCCATGCGGCCAGGCAGGACCTGGAGCTTTTTTTCTCCATGTCCGGACACGTGCCGGCCCCCGTCTACGACACCCAGATCGCGGGAGCGCTGCTCGGCTATCCCGACCAGAGCGGTTACGGTTCCCTGGTGCAGGAGATCCTGGGAATCAGCCTCCAGAAGGGCCATGCGCGCACCGACTGGAGTCGGCGCCCCTTGAGCGAAGACCAGCTCCGATATGCGGCGGAGGACGTGCATTATCTCCTGCCGATGTATCGGAAGCTGGAAACCCGCCTCGGAGAACTCGGCAGACAGTCGTGGTGTCGGGAGATGTCGGCGGAACTGACCGAACCTTCACTCTACCGACCGGATCCCGACAGCGCCTGGTCTCGGGTCAGGAACTGGCGTCAGCTCGGAGGTGTCGCGCTGGCCCGGCTGCAGGCACTGGCCGCGTGGCGGGAAGAGCAGGCAGTCGCCCGGGACCGTCCGCGGAAATGGATCCTCGCCGATGCGGGACTGATCGAACTCGCGCGAGAGAACCCGCGCAGCGAATCGGAACTTGCGCGCCTCTCCATTCCGCCCGCGGTCCGGCGGCGACAGGGCGCCAGCATCCTGCGGCGCCTGGAAGCCGTGCCTGCGGATGCCGAGCCCCACGGCGTATCTCCGGAAACACGGCTCACGCGCAACGAGACCAGGCTGGTGTCTTCACTGGGCCAGGTAGTGGATGAAACGGCCCGTCGCAAAAGCATCGCCGCACCGGCGCTGGCGACCCGGGCCGAATTGCGGGCTCTTGTTGCAGGTCAGCGGGAACTCCGAATTCTCCGCGGCTGGCGGCGCGAGCTTGTCGGTGCGAGGCTGCTTGCGATGGTTGAGACAGCGGGCGATCAAGCTCCCGGCAAGGAGGGCACGAGCGCGGCCACCAGACGCTCGTAGACCGCGTCGATTTCCCCCTCTGCCGGCACGACCTTGAGCTTGTCGCGACTCTCATAGAATTCGACCAGGGGAGCCGTCTGTGCCTCGTAGACCTTCAGGCGCTGGCTGATCGTTGCCTCGTTGTCGTCGTCCCTGTGGCGCAGTTCTCCGCCACAGGCGTCGCAGATGCCTTCCCTGGCGGGCGGGAAAAAGTACACGTTGTACACGCGCCCGCAGCCGGCGCAGGTGCGTCGGCCGGTCAGCCTTTTCAACAGCACGTCGAAATCCACGTCCATCAGGACGGCAGCGTCCAGTGGAGCGCCAAGCTCTTCGAGCAGGCCGTCGAGCGACTGGGCCTGGGCGAGATTGCGGGGAAAGCCGTCCAGAATGAAACCGTTGTCGGCGTCCGGCTTTGCCAGGCGCTCACGAATCATACCCAGGACGATATCGTCCGAGACGAGTTCCCCGGCGTCCATGGCCGCCTTCGCCTGCTTGCCGAGATCCGTCCCGGCTGCCACCGCCTCCCGCAGAAGGTCTCCGGTGGATACCTGGGGGATATTGAACTGTTCGACCAGTTTCTGCGCCTGAGTGCCTTTGCCGGACCCTGGTGCGCCAAGAAGAATTATTCTCATTTCTCACTCCGTCTGGAGAGTCGGCTTCCCGAGCGGCTTGGCCCGGAGCTCGTCAGGCTATCCGGCGTCGGCGAAACCGTCAAACGGCATGACCATGACCCCGCCTATGCGCTATCCTGATTCGGTTGTCTCGAATCCAAAGGCTAGACCATCCATGGCGAAAAAAAACCTGCTTTATGCTCAGTCAGGCGGTGTCACGGCCGTCATCAACGCGACCGCCTGTGGGGTCATCGAAACGGCCCGCGGCTATCGGGACCGGATTGGCAAAATCTATGCCGGACACCAGGGTATTGTCGGCGCGCTTACCGAAGACCTGATCGATACAGGCAAAGAAACGGCTGCCGCGATTGCGGGCCTGAAACATACCCCGGGGGGAGCATTTGGCTCGGCGCGTTACAAACTCAAGGGCCTGGACGAGAACAAGGCCGAATACGAGCGCCTGATCCACGTATTCCAGGCCCACAACATAGGATATTTTGTCTATAACGGCGGGAACGACTCCATGGACACGGCATGGAAGGTCTCCCAGATCGGGGACCGTATGGGGTATCACGTGACCTGCGTAGGGGTCCCCAAGACCGTGGACAACGATCTGGCCGTGACCGACAACTGCCCGGGTTTCGGTTCGGTCGCCAAGTACATCGCGACCTCGACCCGCGAGGCCGCCATCGACGTGCTTTCCATGAAGCAGACAAAGGTCTTCATCATGGAGGTCATGGGGCGACATGCCGGCTGGATTGCGGCTGCCGGCGGACTGGCGGGCCGGGATCGCAGCGAGCCCCCGCACATCATTCTGTTCCCCGAGATTCCGCTGGACAAGGACAAGCTGATCGCCCGGGTCAAGGAATCCGTCGAGCGCTATGACGCCTGCGTCATCGTCGCGTCCGAAGGACTGAAATGGCCGAACGGCAAGTTCGTGTCCGACGCCGGCCTGAAGGACGCCTTCGGACACGTTCAGCTCGGAGGGGTCGCCCCAAACCTGGCCGGCCTGATCCAGGAGGAGCTGGGCTACAAGTACCACTACGCCATCGCCGATTATCTACAGAGATCGGCGAGACACATCGCCTCGGCAACCGACGTCAAACAGGCCTATGCCGTGGGCAAGGCAGCGGTGGATCTGGCCATGAAGGGCCACAACGCCGTGATGCCCACCATCGAGCGGATCTCCGACAAACCTTACCGCTGGAAGATCGGAATCGCCGAACTGTCGAAAGTTGCCAACAAGGAAAAGAAACTCCCCAGGAAATTCATCACCAGGGACGGCTTTCGCATTACGGAGGCCTGCCGGCGCTACCTGGAGCCGTTGATCCAGGGTGAAGATTTTCCGCCCTTCCGCAACGGTCTTCCCGACTATGTGCAGCTCAAGAAAGTCCGGGTACCCAGGAAACTGCGCGAGCGCTTCGAGGTCAAGGCCTGACCTTATTCCGACGGCCGGCCGCGCGGTTACCGAACCGCAATAGCAAAGGGGGGCGATGCCCCCCTTTGTTTTTTACGCGGACCGCCGGACTCAGAGCAGCGGCGCAATCACGAGGCTGACGATCGCCATGACGTTGATGAGGATGTTCATGGACGGACCAGAGGTGTCCTTGAACGGATCGCCAACGGTGTCACCCACGACGGTGGCCTTGTGGGTATCGGATCCCTTGCCGCCGTGATGCCCCTTCTCGACGTACTTCTTGGCGTTATCCCAGGCGCCGCCGGCGTTAGCCATGGTCAGGGCCAGGAGGACGCATCCCAGCAGGGCGCCTCCCAGCATTCCGCCCAGAGCCTCGGCCCCGAGACCGAAACCGACAAAAACCGGAGCCAGAACCGCCAGAAGACCGGGGGGCAGCATCCGGATCAGGGCCGCCCGGGTTGCGATATCCACGCAGCGAACCGTGTCGGGCTCCGCCTTGCCCTCGAGCAGCCCCGGAATCTCCTTAAACTGCCTGCGAATCTCCTTGATCATGTCGAAGGCAGCCGTACCGACGGCGTTCATGGTCATCGACGCCACCAGGAACGGGAAGATTCCGCCGATGAACATGCCGATCAGAACGGTGGGGTCGGAGATCTCCAGACGGAAATCCGGGTTGTGATGGCGGATCACCTCGATGAATGCGGTAATGATGGCCAGCGCGGCCAGGGCGGCGGCACCGATGGCGAATCCCTTGCCGATGGCCGCAGTCGTGTTGCCCACCTCGTCCAGGGAATCGGTGATCTTGCGAGTCTCCTCGCCCATGCCTGACATCTCGGCGATACCACCGGCATTGTCGGCGACCGGACCATAGGCGTCGATGGCCATGGTCATGCCCACGGTCGCAAGCATGCCGACGGCGGCGATGCCCACCCCGTAGAGATTGGCAAAATGATTGGCGAAATAGATGATCGTTGCGATAGCCAGTACGGGGACTACCACCGACTGCATGCCGATAGAGAGTCCGGCAATGATCACCGTCGCGGGACCGGTCTCGCCTTCGCGGGCAATTTTCCGCACCGGCGCGCCACCCGTGTAGTACTCGGTCACCAGCCCGATGATGATTCCGCCGATGGCGCCGGCAAGCACGGAGGCCCAGACACCGGGGCCAATCCCCAGGGACTTGATCACGAACCAGGCCGCGATCATGAAGAGGATCGCGGCTCCCATCGTACCGACACGGAGCGCCTTCTCCGGAGGCATTGTCGTCGCCATCCGCACCATCAGGATGCCCAGCACGGAGCACACCAGCCCCGTCGACGCCAGGAGAAGAGGCAAACCCATCAGGCTCGCTCTCAGTTCCTCCCCCATCACTGTGCCGCCGAGATATTGATTCATCAGGTCCACGCCGATGGTCGAGGCGATGGCGATAGAGGCGATCATGGATCCGCAGTAGGACTCGAAGATGTCGGAACCCATCCCGGCCACGTCGCCGACGTTGTCTCCCACGTTATCTGCGATCACGCCCGGGTTGCGGGGATCGTCTTCAGGGATACCGGCCTCGACCTTGCCCACCAGGTCCGCGCCCACGTCGGCGCTCTTGGTGAAAATGCCGCCTCCGACACGCGAGAACAGGGCCACGAGGGAAGCGCCCATACCGAAGCCGTGGATGGTTTCCGCACTCTGCGGATCTCCGCCGAACAGGACGTACAGAAATCCCAGCCCGTTCAGGCCCATGGCCGCCACCGTCAGGCCCATCACGGAGCCGCCGTAGAAAGCCACCGACAATGCAGTTCCAGCGCCCTCGTTGTGGGCCGCCACCGTCGTCCGGACGTTGGCTCGTGTGGCGGTGTACATTCCAATGAAACCGGCCAGCGATGAGGTCAGGGCGCCGACGAAGAAGGCCAGCGACGTATCCCAGCCGAGATCGGACAGACCAATGGCAACGATGACGAGAACTGCAACGATCCACATCAGCAGGTATTCCCGTCGCATAAAGGCCATGGCGCCAGACTGGATCTTGAACGCAATATCGGCGACCTTGCCTTCCCCGGCGGGATAGGCGGCAACCAGCCTGTAAACAACGAAGGCCGCGACCATCCCCAGGCCGCCCACCAGGAGCGGAAGGTAATTCGTGCTCATGATTCTCCCTTTCTTCTGGCCTCCCTGGCGGAGACCGTGTTGTCTTTCTGATCCGGCGCTGCCACCCGCTTCGCGACGAAGCCGGTGGGACAAATCGGGCTGGGAATTATAGCCGGATTCCCCGGCGCACGCAGTTCCTGCTCAATGCGTCGTGAGCGGCTCCGGACGTCCCACGGCAAAGCCCTGGGCGAAATCGACCCCCATCTGCCGCACGACTTCGAAAACGGACTCGTTTTCCACGTGCTCGGCAATCACGCGGATATCCATTGTCCGCGCAAGATTGATCATTGCGGTCACCATGGCCTCATTCATGTGGTCTTCGCCGAGCCCGCGGATGATGGATCCGTCGATCTTCAGGTAATCCATCGCCAGGCTTCTCAGGTTCGAGAAGGCGCCCAGGCCGCTGCCAAAATCATCCAGGGCAAACTGGCAGCCCATGCCGTGCAGGACAGCGATAAATCGGGCCGCGTGCGACAGGTTGTCGATGACCGAGGATTCCCTGACCTCGAAGCAGATCTGGTCCGGCGTAACCCCGGATCGATCAAGGCAGTCCACTACATAATCCAGGAACTGGGGATCGCCGAGCGTCTGTCCGGACAAGTTAATCGTGCAGCTGCGCCTGTCCGGAAGTTTGAGGGAACCGCTGCCGATGGCCGAGAATGTGGCCTGCAGCACCCACCGATCCACGTTCGGCATCAGATGGTATCGCTCGGCAGCTTGCATGAAGTCGGCGGGGGTGATGATCGCATTATCGTCGCCGCGCAGCCGGAGCAGCACTTCGTAGGCCGGGCCGGTATCCACGCGACCGGTCACGGAAACAATAGGCTGGAGGAAAAGCTCGAAATCGTCTTCTTTAAGCGCCTTCTGTATCCGCTGCAGCCACAGAATCTCGCCTCTTTGTCGCGCTACCGCCTCGTCCCTGGCGGAGTACACGTGGACTCTTCCCCTGCCCTTCTGCTTGGCCACGTAACAGGCGGAGTCCGCGGCCCCCAGAAGTTCCTCGATGGTGCCGATCTCATGACCCATCTCCACCAGTCCGATGCTGACACCCACCGTGAATATCCGGTCGCGCCAGACGAATCGATAGTCACGGATCGCGGAACAAACGTCATCGGCGATCTGGCGGGCCTTTTCCAGAGGACAGCCGACCAGCAACATGCCGAACTCATCCCCCCCGATTCTGGCCACCAAGTCGGAGTCGCGGACCTGGCCCCTGATCAAACCGGCCAGCTCGCGCAGCAGATTATCGCCCGCGATATGCCCGCAGCTGTCGTTGACCACCTTGAATCTGTCCAGATCCAGATAGCACAGCACGTGGGTGGCCGAACCGGCGCGGGCGCCGGCGGCCACGTCCTCCAGGCGCCGTTCGAATTCCCGCCGGTTGGCCAGGCCGGTGAGAGGGTCGTGGCTCGCCTGATAGGACATTTGCCGCGCGAG
>JASFOT010000027.1:0-10776 GCA_050116375.1 Gammaproteobacteria bacterium
CGTGATGGCGATGATCCTGTCGTTCACGCGGGGACTGTATCGATTCATCCCTGCCCAGTCGGAAGGGGCCTGGGACAGGCGCCTGGTGCCCGAGGAGCGGCTCTGGGAGCTGGAAGGCAAGACCCTTCTGGTCGTGGGGCTGGGCGGCATCGGAACCGAGGTGGCCCGGCTGGGAGCCGCCATGGGAATGAAGGTGCTGGCGACACGCAACAGTCGCCGCGAGGGGCCGGAGTTCGTTGAATACGTGGGCCTCGCGGACGAGCTGCCCGACTTGACCCACCGGGCCGATATCGTCGTCAACGCCGCACCCCTCACGCCGGCGACAGTGGATCTGTTCGACGCCGATTTCTTCTCCGCCATGAAACCGACGGCGTATTTCATCAACGTGGGTCGGGGCGGCAGCGTAGTCACGGCCGACCTGGTGGAGGCTCTAGAGGACGGGAAGCTGGCCGGCGCCGGCCTGGATGTCACCGATCCGGAGCCGCTGCCGCAGGGTCATCCGCTTTGGAGCATGCCCAATGTCATCATCACGCCCCACGTGGCTGCGCGCTCCGACCTGCGCAGCGAGCGGCTTTGGGTCGTGCTGCGCGAGAACCTGCGCCGATATGTGGCCGGGGAACCCATGCTGTCCGTCGTGGATCCGGCGAGGGGGTACTGATCGACAGGCATGACGTCGGTGCGATGCGGATCTGGTGGCTGCCGGCCCTGGTGTGTGTGGTCTCAATCCTGTCGACCCATATTGCCTACGTGATCTCCGTGTCGAAAGGACAGGTACCCGCCTGCATCCCTTACTTCGACGGCTGTACTTCCATCAGCGCAGCTGCGCGGCAGGAGCCCGCGGTCCATCTCTTTCGCGCGACCATGATACCGGTGGCGGTGTTCATCGCGGCGACCTGGTGGCTCGCCGGGCAGTGGCTGCGCCAGGCCGGGGACCGCTCGCCAGCCTGGAACCGAGCGGTGATCGTGGTGGGCGTGATCGGCGCGATCTTTCTGGTGTTGTACGCCACATTCATGGGCACCCACGGCCTGGCCTACGGCGTCATGCGTCGTTACGGAGTGATCGTGTTTTTCGGCTTTACCGCCCTGAACCAGATGATCGTCACCGCCAGGCTCCAGCGACTTCGGCGCGGCGGCCATCCGGTGGCCTGCCGCCGCAAGGAGCGGATCATGCTGGCGCTGGTCACGTTAATGCTGGGGGCCGGCCTGGCCAACATTCCCGCCGCCCACTTTCTCGACGGAGCCGGGCTCGAGAACGTCATCGAGTGGACCTTCGCCCTCCTGATGATGGCGTGGTTCGGCGTTCTGGCCGGCCAGTGGAAACACGCCGGCCTGGCGGTCAGGACAGGACAGATACCGCCCCGGGGGCCGGGGCGGACCCTGGTCAGATGACTATTTGCTCTTGTCGAGCTTGGTGAACTTAGAGCCTTCCAGGCTGATGTTGAACATCAGGCCCTTGTTGCCGAAGATGAAAGCGACGATCGGATCCTTGACCTCGACGGTGCTGAGATCTTCGCCGGCACCCCACTCCACCACCGCGATGGAGCCGTCAACGCCGGCCTCCCAGCCGCTGCTGGCCCGAAAAGCGTCGAGGGCGTCCTTGGCCATGAACACGATGATCTGCGAGCGAGCCTGTCCGCCCAGCTGCAGGCCGATCGATGCGCCGGCGGTATTGTAGTAATCGACGGTCTGCCCGCCTGTTCTGAGAGCGCCCTCACCGTATTCGCCGCCAATACCGATGCCCGCCTTGATCACCTTGGGGAAGACGAGTACGCCCTCGGCTTTCGCGAGGAATTCGTCGGCACCGTTTACCTTGTTCTTGAATTCCTTTAATGCGGCATTCACCTCGATATCGATCTGCTCCGCAGATTTTGCCAGGGCTGGCCCGGAAGCCAGCAGGCCCAGCGTCGTACAGGTCAGGACAAGGACGGCCAGTCGACGAAATGTCGAATTCGAAACGTGCATAGCGTATTTCCTGTCAGAGGAAGCGAGGAGGCCGAACATTAACCCGGGGGCCGATGCGCTTCAAGCTCGCGGGCGCCCGCGTCTTCTCCGCTAACCGTCCGGAACTCCGGGCACAGATCGAAGGGCGTGGAAATCTTCCGTGACCCGGCGCGCCTTGCGGCAGCCGGGCTCCTCAAGGACCGGCCGCGGGCCGGGCGTCATGGTGGTGTAACGGCGATGGGCCAAGCTGATGCGCCGTGTCGCGTCGTTGAGAGGTTCGTCATGAAGCCGGGGGATACGGGTTTGGTTCGGATCGTCAAGGCTACGGGCTACACCTGGGCGGGCCTGAAGGCGGCCTGGCGGCAGGAGGCTGCTTTCCGCCAGGAAGTGCTGCTGCTGGCTCTGATGGTTCCGGCCGCCGCCTGGGTTGGTCGAACGTTGCTCGAGAAAGCCCTGCTGATCGGAGTCGGGTTGCTGGTGCTGGTGGTGGAACTGCTCAATTCCGCCATCGAGGCGGCCATCGACAGGATCGGACATGATGCTCACGACCTGTCCGGGATCGCCAAGGACATGGGATCCGCCGCGGTTTTCGTGAGCCTCTGCATTGTCGTGCTGACCTGGCTGGCCGTGATTACCGACCGCCTGGGTTGATCACACGAGGGTGGATGCGGACAGAACCAGGTGCGCCAGCAGGATGCCGATCACGGCGCCGGCGGCGACATCGCTGGGGTAGTGGAGGCCTAGCACTACCCGGGAGACGGAGACCAGGGCGGTAAACGGGATCAGTATCACCGCCAGAGCCGGAAGAAAATGAAGCGCCACCGTGGTGAAAGCGAAGGCGTGGAGCGTGTGGCCGGAAGGAAAGCTGTACCGGTCCAGGGGCCGATCCGAGCACCGTACGGCGGCGCAGGCAATGAACGGTCGTTCACGACTCAATCGTTGCTTCAGGGTTCGATAGACCACCAGTCCCGTCAGCCCCGTGCAGGCCATGACAATGGCTGCTTGCAGGCCTTCGGGGCCCGAGACGGCCAGGACGGCCATCAGCACATACCAGAAGATCCCGTTGCCGAGCCGGCTCGCGATCAGGAAGACGTACCGGGTCACGGGATTGGCCACGGCCCGACCCGCAGTTAGGCAGATCCCGAGTTCGACGGCGTCGACGCGACGAAAAAGATCATGGCATTTGGCGGTGGAATCCATGGCCGGATCCTCTTGCGACGCTATGCATGCTGCCCGGCCACCATGGCACTGTGATGACGATATGGCGACGGATTGGTTACGGGTATCGGAAGCCGCGGGACAGGCGCGACGATATAGAATGAGGTCTGATGCCCAGGTTTGTCGGGGGAGCGCGCGCTGATGGCCCGCCTGTTCATAGAACAACTTTGTGCCGTGGACTTCGCCCGACTGGACGGGGAGCGAGGATTGCTGGGCGACACCTGGCTCCTGGACGTGGAACTGGAGGGGGCCCTGGACGAACAGGGCATGATCCTGGACTTCGGAAAGGTCAAGCCCGCCATAAAGTCGCTGGTGGATAACACCATCGATCACCGATTGCTCGTGCCCCGGCGTCATAAAGGCCTCGAGGTGGAGGACCGGGGAACGGAGGTGCGGCTTCGGTTCCGGTACGGCGATCGTATGATCTGCCATCGGTCGCCTCCCGACGCCCTCTGTTTCCTGGATGAAGAAGTCGTCACACCGGAACTCGTCGGCCTGTACCTGCAGCGCGAGGCCCGCGCGGTTCTGCCGGAGAACGTGACCGGTCTGGTCATGGGCCTGAGGGAAGAGAATATCTCCGGGCCCTGGTATCGCTACGCCCACGGGCTCCGACAGCACGAGGGCAATTGCCAGCGTATTGCTCATGGCCACAGGTCGCGGATCGAAATCTTTCGGGAAGGTCGCCGGTGTGAAGCCACCGAGCGCTGGCTGGCAGACCGGTGGCGGGACATCTATCTGGGCTGCCGAAAGGATCTTGCCGGGGAAATTAGCCGAGAAGAAATCCGTTACTATCGGTTCTTTTACACGGCCGCGCAGGGCAGTTTTGAACTCGAGATCGAAGCCGATCGCTGCGAGCTGCTGGACGCGGAATCCACGGTCGAATGCCTGGCGGATCATATACTGGGGCTCGTGAAATCCCGCGATCCAGGGGTCGAATTTCGGGTCAGGGCCTACGAGGGCGTCAATAAGGGAGCGATAGCAACGGGATGAGTATGGCGAGCGAGGACGCAGTTGCGAAAGGAATCGGGGAAGCGGGTCGGGCGGGGCGCGTCCGCAAGGCGCTCACGGAATTCCTGAGGCTGGAGAGTGCCGGCGGTATTCTGCTTGTGCTGGCGGCGGTGGTCGCGCTGATTATTGCCAACAGCCCGCTGAAGAGTCTCTATGAAGCCGTCCTTAGCGTGCCCGTCACCGTGTCCATCGGGCAGTTTGGCCTGAGCAAGCCGCTTCTCCTCTGGATCAACGACGGTCTGATGGCGATTTTCTTTTTACTCGTCGGGCTGGAGATCAAGCGCGAGGCCCTGGAGGGTGAACTTTCGAGCCGGGAGCAGATCATGCTGCCTGCCGTGGCCGCTGTTTTCGGACTGGCCGTCCCGGCACTTCTTTACTACTGGCTGAACCACGACAATGGCGATGCCCTGAACGGCTGGGCGATTCCGACGGCCACGGATATTGCGTTTGCGCTGGGAGTTCTGGCCCTTCTCGGTTCCCGGATCCCGCTGAGTCTGAAGGTGTTCCTGACCGCTATCGCCATCATCGACGACATTGCGGCTATCCTGATTATTGCCGTCTTCTACTCCAGCGACCTGTCCCTGAGTGCCCTGCTTGCCGCCATGGCGGGTCTGGTCGTAATGATCATTCTGAACAAGCGCGGCGTCACCCGGATCGCCGCCTACGCGCTGCCGGGAGTTCTGATGTGGACATTCATGGTGAAATCGGGGGTCCATGCCACGCTGGCCGGTGTTCTGATGGCGCTGTGCATTCCGCTCAGGGCGAAAGACGAGGACGGGCATTCTCCTGCGCGCCACCTGGAGCACACCCTGCATCCGTGGGTCGCATTCGGAATTCTTCCGATCTTTGCCTTCGCCAATGCCGGGGTGCCCTTCGAGGGCCTGTCTTTCGGCGATCTGCTCGGGCCCGTGCCCCTGGGGATCATGGTCGGGCTTTTCGTCGGCAAGCAGGTCGGTATTTTTCTGGCAACCTGGCTTACAGTGACACTCGGGCTGGCCCGGAAGCCCGCCGGAACCACCTGGATCCAGATCTACGGGGTATCGGTGCTTTGCGGTATCGGCTTTACCATGAGCCTTTTCATCGGCACGCTCGCCTTTGCCCACGGTGACTTCGATTTTGCCGCCCAGGTCCGGCTCGGCGTGCTGGGTGGGTCCTTAATGTCGGCCCTGCTGGGCTATTTCCTGCTTCGTGTTTTCAGCCCTCCGGCCGAGGAAAACGCTGCCGGATAATCCGGTAGCCGTCAGTGGGCGAATCTTGAAGCAGGCGAAACCGGCCCCATCTAGATGCGTGAACGGTTGACGGGGAGATCCGGTCGGCCGACCTTGTAATCGGAGGCTCAAGAATGAAGCGGATTCTGCTTTTCGTGGCGACCAACGTTGCCGTCCTTGTGCTCCTCAGTATCGTACTGAGGCTGCTGGGCGTGGACAGCATGCTGGATCAGCAGGGGGTGGCCATCGACTACAACGCCCTGCTCATTCTGTCCGCGGTCATCGGATTTGGCGGATCCCTGATTTCTCTCGCCATGTCCAAATGGATTGCCAAGCGCACCACCGGTGCTCGCGTCATCAGCCAGCCCTCCAACGAGGTGGAGAGCTGGTTGCTGAGCCGCGTGCAGCAGCATGCGCAGCGGGCGGGCATCGAGATGCCGGAAGTGGCCGTCTACGATTCCCCGCAGCCTAACGCCTTTGCCACCGGTGCCAGACGCAACTCCGCCCTCGTGGCGGTCAGCACCGGGCTGCTCGGAAGCATGCGACGGGAAGAGGTGGACGCGGTACTGGGACACGAGGTCAGCCACATCGCCAACGGCGACATGGTAACGCTGACACTCTTGCAGGGTGTCGTGAACACGTTCGTGGTTTTTCTCTCCCGGGTCATCGGGTTCGTGGTCGACCGCGTCGTTTTCAAGACCGAGCGCGGCTATGGTCCCGGGTTCTTCATTACGGTCATTCTGTCCCAGATCCTGCTCGGCATTCTGGCCAGCATGATTGTGATGGCATTTTCGCGGTACCGGGAATTTCGCGCGGATGCCGGAGGAGCTGAACTGGCCGGCAGGGGGAACATGATCGCCGCTCTCGAACGGCTCGGCCAGACCGCCCCCGGCGCGGAACTGCCGGCGCAGATGCGCGGTTTTGGGATCTCCGGAGGCATTGGGCATGGACTGAGGCGGCTTTTTATGTCTCACCCGCCGATTGAGGAACGCATCGCCGCCCTGAAAAACCGGTCGTGAGGGCGCAACAAATCTGTCACAAAGCGGCTTTACACTGAGGCTTAGCCCCGGGGAAGGGCGTTCCGACCCCGGGGTTTTCTGCGTCTAACCGTGTCACGGAACCGCAATATGCGCCGCAATCTGGTCATTTTCCTGTTACTGCTGAGTGCCGGCCCGTTCGTCCGGGCGGAACCGCTGACCGTGGTCGGCTTCAATATCGAATCGGGAGATTCCTCGGATCACGTCATTTCCCTTCAGCTGGAGAAATCAGTCGGCGTGGACCTCTGGGGCCTGGTCGATGTCTGGGAGAAGAGGGGCTGGCCGGAGAGACTCCAGGCGGGCGCCGGCGAAGGCGAGGGCAGCGGGTTCGGTGCCGTACTCGGCACGACCGGAGGGGACAGCCGTCTGCTGACCCTCTACCGCAGCAGCCGGCTGCAGGTTCTCGAGCACCAGGAAATCACCTCGGCACAGGTGTCGGCCCGGGAGCCGGCTCCACTGGCGGTCCGGCTGCTCCTGGATGGGCAACAGGAATTCTGGTTCCTGACTGTCGATTTGTCTGATCAGGTTGATCGCCGCCTGAGTCAGAGCCGGGCCCTGGCGGAGTGGGCATCTGCGCAGTCACTGCCGCTGGTGGCGGTGGGCACGTTCAATTTTGGTTTCGAGCAGGACAGCAGCTCAGTGGACGAAGGTCTGGAAGTACTGCTGTCTTCCGGATGGCGCTGGGCCCGCCCGATCGAGCACGTGGGAACACGCTGCGGAGGCGGCGACCGCGTGGAGGACTTCGTTTTTCTTGCCGGGCCCGGAGCTGCCTGGAGCGATCGGGCAGAAGTGATGTACCCGCAGAGCAATTACTGTCCCGACAGCGGCAGAACCAGCAATCATCGGCCGGTCCTGGCCAATCTGGAGACCACCGGCTCGGCGCCCGTCATCACCGGTTCGATGCCGGAAAGACAGATCCGTCCGTTTTTCCCGGAGGAACTTGAAGCTCGCCAGCGAAACGAACCCGTTCTCGCCAACCCGACGGTCGCGAAACCGCAGAGCCGGGATGAGCAGGCGCATTCCCGGGGATCCGAGGGTTCCGGCGGCGAATCCACCGATCTTTCAAGGGAGGAGCTACTGAGGCGTATCGAGGCCCTGGAGGCGGAAGCGCGAGAGCTGCGACGGGAGCTGGACAACCAGCCCGATTAGCAAACCTAGCGACCCGTCGGCACGGGCGCTGTGGCGGTAATCACCCGCGATGATTCACCGGGCGCGGTCCAGGCGAAAACCAGCCCGTCGCCCCCGGGTGCCATCTGGGGAAATCCCGAAGCGCGGGACGCCGGAATCTCCGCCAGCGTGTTCAGCGTCCCCCGGTGGCCGTCCGGCCAGATCCGTCGATATCGAATGACCGCGCGCTTTTCGTCGAGTGCTGCGACCCAGCTGATTACCGCGCTGCCGTCGGTCAGCAGCACCGAGTCCACGCGCCCGAGGGGCCGGTCCCGGTCTACTTCCACAGGGGGTCCGAAGTTTCCGGTCGCGTCGGAGTAAAAGGCGGCCCGTACTGCGGGATCAGGCGCCGCCGTGAACCAGCTCGTGACGGCCGTATCGCCGACAGCGTCGATCGCGGGTCCGTTCACAGGGCAGGCCGCGATTTGCCAGCCATCCTCCGCCACCGGCGTTTCCTGCGTCCACCGCCCCTCGCGGTAAGCGGAAAAATAGATGTCCCGCACCTCGTCACCGTCACGGTCCCGGTAAACCACCAGAGGGCCGGCTGTGGTGACTGCGGCGCCGGTCTGGCAACAGTCGCAGGTGAGGCCATCGAGTTCCGTGCCCTCGCGGAGGGTGCCATCCCGATCAAGGAGGGCGCTTCGCAGCGTCATCCCGCCAGGTCCGTGTCCGTGCCCGGAGTCGGCGGAAGCGTGGGTGTCGGAGCTCGCGGCCATATTCCGTCCGTCCAGCCAGACGGCGCCGAACCCTGGCCCGGCCGGAAAAAGGCTGACGAAACCGTGTTCAGTAGCCGTTCCGTCGTCATGCGGAGAGAAAGGCGCAGACCAGGTCTGGCCGTTGTCCGCGGACACGGACATGATGACATCGTAGGCATACGTTCCGCCGGGATGCTTGGCCAGCCATTGGGCGGCCATGAACTGTTCGTCGCCTACCAGCAGCGAGGGAAAGTCAGCCCAGTTAACAAACCATTCCCGACCGCGTGTGACCTCCAGCGGTTTCGACCAGGCACGGTCCCGAAGCGCCGATGCCTGCAGCAAGTGCATCCCGTCGTCCTGTGTCGTTACCCAACTCATCCAGACGGTGCCATCGGGCGCCACGGTCAGCCTCGGTACGCGGCTTCCCGGGGCTGCGGGTGAGTCCAGGTCCGCGACAGGGCCGGTCGGCGGGACTTCGTTCTCGGAGCAGCCGGCCAGTCCGATCAGGAGGATGATCGACCCTGCGATCGCCCGGATCAGTGAAAAGCCTGCCTGAACTTCGACTCGGGTTACGTGATCCAATGGATTGTCTTTCGGCATATTTTGGGTTTAGCCTTTAAGAGAGATGTTTTCTGCGCGCCGCAATCGGAAGAATATCCTGCGGCGGCTGCGGGCCGCCAGCAGCCGTCTGGGCTCGTTCGCCATGATCATGGTGATGGCGGTTTGGCTCAACATGGCCATTCAGCCGTGTCTGATGGCGGCCGAACCCTTGCTGCCGGGCCAGCACCACGAGTCAGGATGCCCTCATTGCCCGCCCGCCCAGGCCGGGCACTGCGGAGATGAAGGTCCGGCCGGGCGGTGTGCATTCATCGAGTCGCTGGATTTCGACGGCCGTCAGGCCGTGAGCCACGCCGGCACGGACGTTCAGCCGGCCGTGATGATACTTCCCCTCCCGGCCATGACTCCTGCATTTACGCCGGAGTACCGATTTTCGAACCGGTCCGCCAGGCACCCACCGGCCGCGGACCCGCCTCTTTTCATCAGGAACTGCAGCTTTCTGAAATAACGGCCCCTTCCGAGAGAACCCTGTTCCACGGTTTCCAGGAAGGAGTCATTCATGAATTTTCTGAGCACCGGCGGAGAGCGCCGGCTGATTTTTACCCTGTTTTTTTTCCTGACGGCGGTGGCCCGCGCGGAGCCGCTGACGCTGGCCGAGGCCGAGTCAATGGCCGTGGCCCGGGATGCCGCGGCCGCCAGTCTGGAAGAGCGCAGCGCCGCGCTCAGTGAAACTGCGGTAGCCGAGGCTCAGCTTCCGGATCCGGAGCTTCGATTCGGGGCCGTTAATCTCCCCGTCGACAGTTTCGCCCTCGACAATGAGCCTATGACCCAGCTGCTTGTCGGCCTGCGCCAGCGCTTTCCGCAGGGCGACACGCTCAGGCTGCGCAGGGAGCAGGCCCGGTCCATGTCGGCGGCCGAGGCCGCCCTGGCGGAAGAACGAAAACTGGCCGTGACCCGGGCTCTCAGAGAGGCCTGGATCGAGCGCGGTTACGTGGCCGAGGCCCTGGTCATCGTGGAAATGCAGCAGTCCTGGTATCGACAGCTCGAGGAAGCGGTCAACGCGGCCTACGCCGCTGGTGGGCGCCGCCAGAACGATCTTTTCCGAATCGCCATGGAGCGCGAGTTCCTGGAGGAGGACGAGGTGCGTCTGATGCAGGTGGCCCGGACCTGGGATGCCGAGCTGGGACGCTGGCTTGGCGCGGACGCCGACCGGGTTGCGATCGAGGGCGTTCCGGAACTGCCTGCGCCTCCCCCCCGGGAAACCGCCCTGCTGGTCCTGCCCGAGCATCCGGTGCTGGACGCCGAGATGCGGCGGGTGGACGCGGGCAAGCTGGACGTCGAGATCGCGAAACAGCGTTATCGGCCCAACTGGGCCATCGACCTGTCCTATGGCATCCGCGACGGCGAGGATATGTCCGGTGACAGCAGGCCGGACTTTTTCTCCGCCATGCTCAGCTTCGAGCTGCCGATTTTCCCGCGGGACCGCCAGGATCGACGTGTCTCTGCGGCCATGGCGGGCGAACTCGCCATCAGGAATCAGCTGGAGGATCGGCAGCGCGAGATCCGGCGCCGTTTCGAGACCGCCTGGGCCGACTACGAGTCTCTGGGTCGTCGGACCGGTCTTTTCGAGGACAGAGTGTTGCCTGCCGCCGTTGCCAACGTGGAGTCCACCCGGCTGGCGTACCAGAATGACGTGGTGCCGTTCGACGAGCTGGTGAGGTCCGAGAAGTCGCTGCTCGACAGTCGCCTCCAGCTGATCCGCCTGCGGGCAGACCGTTCCGCCACCGCGGCCGAGCTTCATTACCTCACGGGAGACACACGATGAACCGTCATCTCCTGATCCTGATATTTATCTCGGCTCTGCTGGCTGGTTGTGAGCCGTCCGGTTCGCAAGACCGGGAAACTGCCCGGGAACACGCCCTGAAGCACGCCGAGCCGGGTTAT
>JASFOT010000028.1:0-10685 GCA_050116375.1 Gammaproteobacteria bacterium
GTCCGATCCGCGGACCGTGTCAAGGAAGTGCATGTCCGGGCTGTCACCCGCCGCCTTGACGCAATTGCCCAGGGCTGCCTGCATGCCGCCCTGGGCCGCACAACTGTGGCTGCGACGCGGCGGCACCAGCGAAATGATGGTCACCTCGTGACCGGCGGCCGCGGCCTCCATGGCACACCGCTCTCCGGCCAGACCGCCGCCAATCACCAGCACGTCGGTACTTTCGATTCTCGACACGGTCAGTCTCCCAGAATGAACGCCAGCGGCGGCGGTATCAGGTCGGCCAGCACCAGAAGAACGACCGCGCCCAGCCCCAGGAAGAACCAGAATAGGAATTTCTCGATCCGGTTCAGCGTCGCCCGGGTGACTCGGGAGCCCACGCCCCATTTCACGGCCAATCGGTAAAGGCCGATACCCGCGTGAAACTCGACGCAGACCAGCAGCACCGCGTACACCCAGACCAGGCCCGCAGAAGTCCTTGCTACAGAGGTCGCTGCCTCGATGCCGACTCGTTCTCCGAAGAGAGGCGTGAGGATATCCAGACCCACCAGTACCAGGTGAAAACTGCCGAGCACCAGCATGATCATCCCGGTCCTCACCTGCCATATCCAGAGCCAGGACTCCACGTGGGGTTTGAGAGGCAGCTCCGCGCCCGTGCTGCGCCACTCCCTGGAAGCCGAGCGGAGCTCCTTGCCCAACGCAAAGAAGCGACGGCGCTCCCTGAGTTGCGCCGGGATCTTGCGGCTGGCGAGCGCCGCATGGACGACGAACAGGAACAGGATGATGAAGACCGTGGGCTGGGCGATGTAGGTGACCTCCAGCGCCTCGGCGAGCCAGTCGAATCCGCGATGGCCCAGCAGGATTGAGCCGACGAAAATCATGTGGCCCCACATGAACAGGGCCAGGAAAAGTCCGCTGATGCCGCTGATGAGTTCGTATCCGAGCTGACGTCGCGCCTCTGCGCGTGTCAGGCTGGGTCCGGGACCCGTGCCGGCTTCGCGGACGGAGCCGGAACGAAGAATCTCGATGGCTTTGTTCATGGTTCTACCGAGCCCCCTTCCCTGCTTATCCTGCCCCAATCCGCCCCTGCTTGGAACCCCACGGATGGAGGGGGCTGTGAATTCGACGGTGGTCCTTTATCATAGCCGCTCCCGCGAGGGTCCCCCGGACCGGTTTTTCCGGCGGGATCTGGGCTAAGCTATTGGCAAAGCTAAAATCCGCCGGCCGCCCTTCCGGCCCTTCGAGACGGGAAAATGCAGGGCCGGGGCCGGAAAAAGACTGGAGAATAACGTCATGACCACCCATTTTTCTCTGGAGCCCTATGGCATCCGCGTTGATACGATTTACCGGAATCTGGCTCCAGCAACCCTTTACGAGCACGCGCTGAAATTCGACCGCGGTACGGCCATCACGAATACCGGTGCCCTCGTGTCCATGTCCGGGGAAAAGACGGGTCGCAGTCCGCTCGACAAACGCGTTATCGATGAGCCCAGCAGCCGGGACGAAGTCTGGTGGGGCAAGGTCAACATCGGTCTGGACGAGGCCAGTTTCGATATCAACCGTTCGCGGGCGATCGACTATCTCAACACCCGTGACCACTTGTACTGCGTGGACGCATTTGCGGGATGGGCCCCCAAGTACCGCATCAAGGTACGGGTGATCTGCGCAAGACCCTACCACGCGCTTTTCATGCACAACATGCTGATCCGCCCCACGGAGGAACAGCTGGCGAGATTCGGCGAGCCGGATTACGTGATCATCAACGCCGGCGGCTTTCCGGCCAACGAATTCACGGAAGGAAATACGTCCAAGACCAGCGTCAACCTGCATTTCGGTCGCCGTGAATTCATCATCCTCGGCACCGAATACGCGGGCGAGATGAAGAAGGGCGTGTTTACCATCATGAACTACCTGATGCCCAAGCGTGGCGTCCTCTCCATGCACTGCTCCGCTACCGAGGGCGCTGATCATGACACGTCGATCCTGTTCGGGCTTTCAGGTACGGGCAAGACGACGCTGTCAGCCGATCCCAAGCGACGACTTATCGGTGATGACGAACACTGCTGGTCCGATGACGGCATTTTCAATATCGAAGGCGGCTGCTACGCCAAGGTGATCGACCTGTCGGAGGAAGCGGAACCCGATATCTACCGGGCGCTCCGGTTCGGATCGGTGCTCGAGAATGTGGTGTACGACGGTCGTTCGCGACACGTGGATTACCACGACGTCAGCGTCACCACCAATACCCGGGGTTCCTACCCGATCGAGTACATCGAGAATGCCAGGATTCCATGTATCGGCGGACACCCGGAAAACGTTCTCTTCCTGACCTGTGACGCCTTCGGAGTGCTGCCGCCGGTGGCGAAACTGAATGCCGAGCAGGCGATGTACCACTTTATCAGCGGTTACACTGCCAAGGTGGCCGGCACGGAAGTGGGCGTCGAGGATCCCGAAGCCACGTTCTCGCCCTGCTTCGGCGGCCCGTTCCTGGTCTGGCATCCCACCCGTTATGCCGAGCTGCTGGCGGATCGCATTCGACAGCACGGCGCACAGACCTGGCTGGTCAACACCGGCTGGTCCGGTGGTCCGTTCGGGGTGGGTTCGCGAATGAAGCTCGCCTATACCCGGGCAATTGTTGATGCCATTCACGGGGGCCGGCTGAAAGAGGTGCCCACGGTCCGGGACTCGGTTTTCGGGTTCGAGGTTCCCACGGAGTGTGAAGGCGTGCCCTCAGAGATCCTGATCCCCAGGAACACCTGGCACGATCCGGCCCGGTACGATGAGGCGCGAATCCGGCTCGCCAGGCTTTTCCAGGAGAACTTCGAGACCTACTCGGACGGCGCCAGCGAGGAAATCCTCGAGGCCGGGCCTAAGGCGGCCTGATCGGGCCGATGGGCTCGCTTTAGCGCCCTCGAATTTTCTTGTGCCAGCCGGTGCCCGGCAGGCATCGGGGGAGCGCGATCTCCGTTGGGCGGCACCCTTTCAGGGGTGTTATAATGTCTTAAATCTTATTTTAAACAATAAGATAGAAATGGTACCTTATGCGCTTTATGAGATCTAGGCCTGTACCAGCAACTGGCGCATCCGCTCCCGCTGCGCCGGGTCGGGCAGCGGCCCGAGGCCCGCGCCCAGATTATCCAGCATGTGGCGGGGCTTGGAGGTGCCGGGAATCACGCAGGTCACGGCCGGATCGGCCAGCACCCATTTGAGACAGAATTGCCCCCAGGAGCTGATTTCCAGCTCCTGCGTCCAGGCCGGCAGTTCCATCCCGCGAACCTTTGAAAACACGGCCCCGTTCTCGTAGGGACGATTCACCAGCACGGCGATGCCCCTGTCGGCAGCCACGGGCAGCAGCCGTTCCGCGGCGGCGGGGGTGAGGATCGAATAATTCAGCTGAACGAAATCGAGTTCCTCACGAAGCATGATCGCTTCCAGGTCAGGGAAAGCGTCCACCCGGTAATGGGTGATTCCGAGATAACGGATCCGTCCTTCCTCCTTCCAGGCCCGCAGCGTCCCGATGTGGGTTTCCCAGTCCACCAGGTTGTGGATCTGCATCAGGTCGATGGTGTCGGTGCCGAGCAGCCTCATGGATTCTTCCATCTGGTCAACGCCGGCCTCACGGCCGCGAGTCCACACCTTGGTGGCCAGGAAAATCTGCTCCCCGAGCCCGTTCTTGTTCGCCAGGTCTCCCACCACTTTTTCGGCGCGGCCATACATCGGTGAGGTGTCCACCACGCTTCCGCCGTGGCCGGTCAGGAGCTTGAGTACCTCGAGCAGCGGCTCGCGATCCTGCGGGCTCTCACCCACGTCGAAAACACGCGACGTCCCGAGTCCCACGCTCGGCAGCAACTCTCCCGAGGACGGAATCGGACGCCTCAGCAGGGAAGATCCCGTAGCGTCGGCCCGAATCGGAATACAGGAGGCGCCGATCAGGCCACCCAGCATCTTCAGCAGTTCCCGCCGGACCGGTGAATCCGGTTTCAACGTCATGTCTCCATCCTCGACCACGCTTTCTAGTCCGTCACCGGCGTCGGATTCCTAAAGCCGTTTTCTGCCTGGGAGGATTGCCGGTATTGGCGACCCAGCGCCAAAGCCACTCCCGCCCACAGCGCAGCCAGCACCGCACCCACTGCTGCGACGGCTCCGAGACCAAGTCCGAGCACTGCGGTCAGACCGGTGAACGCCCAGGCCGTTACCGCATCGCCGCCCCTGTACACGACGATATCGATAACGCTCTTGGCCTTGAAGCGTGTCTCCCGGTTCACCACCGTGAACAGCATCTCCCGGCCCGGCCGGGTCACCGCATAATTACCGGCGCGCCGGACGATCTGGAGCCCGACCACCACGCTGATCATGGGTGAAATGGCCAGCATCACCATGCCGAGGACAATCAGGACCGGAACGACCGTCAGCGTCGTGGTGAGACCAAAGCGGGTCGTCAGGCGGCTGGTGCCGAACATGGCGGTCACGATGGCCAGGACATTCACCGCCAGGTCCATTCCGCCCCAGATCTGGACCCGGGTCGCCTCCTCCACTCCCGCCAGCAGGTTTTTGAGTTCGAAGTAAACGAATGTGCTGATTGCCGTGTAAAGGAAGATAAAAAGACCTATCCCCAGCAGATAGGGGCTTCGGAAGAAAAGGGAGAAACCGGCGAAGGGATTGCCGCCGATCGCGGCATGCGAATCACCTCCGGCGGAAGCGCCCTGGCCACCCCGCCGGCCTTTCTCCAGGTAGGCGATGATGACTACCGGGATCAGCAGGACCCCCGCCGAGACGACAATCAGGTTGGACGGTCCCAGCATTCCGACCAGGGCTACAGCCAGCGCGGGGCCCAGAATGGCGCCGATGCTGGCGCCGGCGGCGATGAAGCCGAACAGTCTCTGGGCCTGCTCGCGACGGAAGATGTCCGCCATATAACTCCAGAAGACGGAGACGTGGAAGAGGCTGAACACGCTTACCCAGACATAAAACGACTTGCGGACCCACTCAGGTTCCCCGCCTGTCGTCGAGAGGCTGTAGAACAGCAGAAATGAAGCGGCGAAAGCCGTGTAGACGCCGGGAACCAGCCGCCGGAACCTGACCCGGGAACAGGCCAACCCGTAGAGCGCGACGGCGAGCAGGCTGAACACGAACGTGGCGGTAAACAGGGCGCTGAGCTCCGCGTCGGACCAGTCGCTGGACATGGCGTCCCGGATCGGCCGCAGTATGTAGTACGCCGCCATCAGCGTGAGCACAAACAAAAACGACGCAAAGGTGGCGCCGAGCTCGTCCGGCTCGACCCGGGCCGCTCTCCTGATGATCCTGGCCACTGGATTATGGCTGGCGATCAACTGAGGGCTCCGGGGGCAAAATCCGCCGACCGCGGTAACGGGCCTTGAGGAAATGTCACGGCGATTCAGACCTGGGGCACGAAGTGCTGGATACGATCTTTGAAGTGCCGGCTCATTTTCAGCTCCACGTCATCGTCCAGGATCAGGAAATACTCGCCGTTGATGTGTGAGCGCAACTGCCGCACGCGGTCGATGTTGACAATCGTTGAGCGATGGATGCGCTGAAAGCGTCGCGGGTCCAGGATTTCCTCGAGCTTTTTCATGGTGCCGCGCATGATATGTGTCTCGCCGTCCGCGTGTATACACATGTAATCACCCGCCGCGTCGATCCAGTCGATAGTCTCCGTCCTGAGGCGCACGGTGTTGCCGCCGTCCTTGATCGGCAGGGTGTCCATGTACTGTTGGCCCAGCGCTGCCAGTCCCTTCTCGAGAAGCTCGTCAAGGGAGACCTCATCCACGCCGCCGAGCTCGGCCACCAGCTCGAGAAGCTTTGTCCTGTGCGCCGTGGCTTCCCGCTCTTCCCGGACCGCCTGGGCCCGCTCCAGCGCCTCGGCGAGGCGGGTGTCGTCCACCGGCTTCAGCAGGTAGTCCAGGGCGTGGGCCTCGAAGGCCTGGATGGCAAACTCGTCGAAAGCCGTGACGAAAACGATCAGGGGCATCTCCGGCCCCTGGATGTGTCGGAGAACCTGAAAACCGTCCATCACCGGCATCTGGATATCCAGGAGCAGAAGGTCCGGGCGCTGCTTTCTGACTGCGTCGATGGCATCCCTGCCGTTGCCGCACTCTCCCACGAGCTCGATGCCTTCCATTTTCTCCAGACGCAGGACCAGGCCACGGCGTGCGAGAGGTTCGTCGTCGACGATCAGAACTTTCATTGGACGGTACGCGCGAAAATCAGGTTTCGTAGGGAAGAGCAATGATAACCCGCAGTCCGGAAGGCTGGGCCCGAGTCAGCTCCAGAGAGTACTGGTCGCCATACATCTGGGCGAGGCGCTCCCGGGTGTTGCTCAGTCCCACCCCGCGGCCCTCCCGGGCGCGTTCGTTTCCGTCGAGTCCGGGTCCGTCGTCCTCCAGTTCCATCACCAGGCGGCCCTGTATCACGTGAGCGGAGATCCGAAGCCTGCCGCCCTCCTCCCTGGGTGCAACGGCGTACTTGATGGCATTCTCGATAATCGGCTGGGTGATCAGACTCGGCACCAATGCCTTCGAGGCTTTTTTGCCTATGTCCAGTTCGACCTCCAGTCGCTCCTGGAAGCGAACTTTCTCGATTTCCAGATAGAGACTGAGCGATTTCAGCTCCTGTTCCAGCGAGATCTTTTTCAGCGGGTCGTTATGGAGGGTATATCGCAGAAAATCGCTCAAGCGGGTGACTGCCCGATTGGCCGTCTCGTTGTCGCGGTCGAGGATAAGCGTGGAGATGGCGTTGAGGGTATTGAACAGGAAATGGGGATTCAGCTGATATCGAAGCATCTTCAGCTGAGCTTCGTGAGCCAGGGCATTCGCCCTGAGGGTCTGCTGACGCTGTTCCTGGAGGAGCTGATAATACTTGATCCCGATATAAAGACCGCTCCAGCAGATGAATACATAGGTGCTCGTCATGGTCCCGTGGAAGTACGACATCAGGCTGTCGGGGACGTAATCGGGCTTGTACAGCTTCCAGTAAATCAGGTTCTTGCCTACCGCCCAGACAAGGCCAAGACCGTAGCACGCCACCAGGCCCGCCGAGATGACGCGCCAGGGCGCGTCCTGCCAGATCCGCCGGTAGATGAGCCGCAGCGCGATGGAAAGGACGAAGCCCATGGCCGCCGCGCCCACGATAAGCGTGATGTAGGAGGATGGCTTCTCGTAAGCCAGGGCGCCGATGTAGGCCGCAGCGAAATAGGCACCCCAGCCCATGGTCTGGAGGAGCCAGAACTGGCGTCCCCGACTGCTGACCAGCCGATCCAGTCCGCGGGCGATTCCTACCTGTGTCGTATTTGCGCTCATAATTTTCCGGGCCACACGCCGGCATCCGTACTCACGGCCAGCCTGACCGTATCGTACCGGACGGGATGGAACGGCACTGGCAACTGGTCGCCGCAGGCAATCTGTCTGTCGCAACCGGGAGGCGATCAGGACGGCTGCCAGACACCCTCGAGAAAAACGCTGTTCTCTGCCCTGTCGGACACCAGAAAACCCACCTCGCCGTCAGTTTTCGGCGCGGCCAGCAATACGAGGTCCTGGGGTATGAAAACGGGCCGCTTGAACTGCACGAAAAGGCGCCTGCACGCCATCGCCTGATGATTCTCCAGTTCAGCCGCCGAACGGGACAGTGTCCACATGCCATGGGCAATGGCGGAAGGGAAACCAAAACGCCGCGCCGCCGCGTTGAAAAGGTGGATAGGGTTGTAGTCTCCGGACGCCCTCGCATAACGCCGACCGATGCCGGGCCCCGCTCGCCAGGCGGCGACTCGACGCGGCTCGAGGGGCGGATTCTCACGGGCCAACGGTGATTTGGAGCCCTCTCGCTTCCTGACGCGGGAAATGAACCCGGTCTTCTCCTCCCAGACCTGCTCGCCGGCACTGGTCACCCGGGTTTCGAGACAGAACTCCGCACCGGCCGCCACCATACGGTGGCCTTCGATCCGGCACTCCATGGCCAGGCTTTCGTCGGCCAACAGCGGACGGTGCTGCGAGATCTCGTGCCAGACGTGTATCAGGCCCGGCAACCGAACCGGGAATTCCGGACGCTGGAGCATGCGTCCGTGCAGGCCGGCGGCGAGCACGTGGGGGAAGGTTATGGGCAGCGTATCCCCCGAGGGAAAGCCGCAGATATCCCGGAAACGTGACAGCAGGCCGTTCCGCCAGGTGAGGCGATCGATTCGGCCCTCCAGCCGGGGGCAGGTAGCGCCTGCTTCCAGTGCGGCGGGCCGTTGATCGGCTGCCGCGCGGATAAAGACAGAAATGGCCCCCGGAGGGCGCCTGAATGCGAGTTGCGGCGACCGGGACCGGACGGCGTCAGGCACCCAGCGCGCGAACTTTCTTCACGTATCGTTTCATGGCGTCCTCGGCCGAGGTTCCCGCCAGGTCTTCCCACGCTTCGTACTTGGCCCTGGCCACGAGATTGAAGCGCCCGGGCTTGTCTCCGCCCGCGTCACCTTCAGTCGCCTGCTTGTACAGGGCGTACAGTTCCAGCAGGTCCTGATCGCCGGGCCTCGATGCCAGTCCCTTCACGTCCTTCGCGGCCTGTTCAAACTGGGTCTTCAGATCGTCAGCCATTGTTCTCCCCGTATTGTTCTGATTGGCAGGGCTCGATTGTAACCCGTCAGGGCACGACCTGATCGATCCTGATCTCGACTTCGTTACCGTTCTCCCGGGAGTAGCTCACCTGTCCGAAAAAGTCTCCGGACTGTTGTCTCGGGGAGCCACTCATGGACAGGCGGGCAACGAGGGTAAGCGCGTCCTGATCGGAGATTCGCACGCCGTCGATCATGGCGCTTTCGTCCGACAGATCCAGCACGAGGGGCAGTTCAGCGGCGCTGCGACGCACCGCTGCCAGCGGCGGTCCTCCGGCGGCCCCGCGGGCGAATATGAACAGCGGTACAGAGCCGTTTACCTGCTGGGCCAGGAACGGATCGACGCTGACCCGCACCCGTATCGCCCCGTCCGCAACCGGTTCCAGGACCTCCGCTGCCGAAGGGGTCGCGGCTGCGGACGGTGCCTCCGCCGCCGCCGCGGGACCGATGCGCTCCTCGATGATCTGGCGCATGGCGTCCGGCGGATTCATATCCAGCAGACGGGTCCAGAGCCGGGTGCCCTGCTCGTCATCTCCGTCCTCGAATGCCGCAATGCCTCCGTACCACATGACCTTTGGATTGTCCGGGGCCCGCGGCACCAGATCGCGGAAAAGTTCTCCGGCTTCGCCGGCCATCCCGTCGGTACTGCTGAGGAAAAGGACCTCGCCGTAGTCGGCGAGCGCAGCCACATTATCGCCTCCTGTAAGTTCGACAACCCGGCCGTATGCTTCGGCCGCCTTGTCGAATCTGCGCATGTTGACGTAGGAACGGCCGAGCATCTGCCAGCCCTGAACGTCGTCCGGCTGATCCCGCAGGCGCTTTTCCAGGCCCGCCACCGCCTCCTCCATGGAATGCATTTCCTCGGTCTGGGCAGTCGCGGCCACGCCACCCGAGGACCAGTTCCAGTTCGTCCATCGGGAATAAAGCACCAGGGCCGCGACGGGTATCAGCAGGGCCACGATAACGCCTGTTCCGACGGTGATTCCTGGCTGTGGATCGTCTTCGTGCCCGCGGAAATACGTCCTGAGCACGGGACCGAGCACCATGGCGGATCCGGCCATGGCAATGACCAGGGCAATAATGAAAAACGTCGTCATGAGCGGATATCCGCCTCGCTACTCTGAAATGGATCTTCGCCTTCCTCGGGCAGGTCGGCCGCGAGACTGCGCCGGCGGATCACGAGAAAGATGCTGAGGGTCCCGATGACAAGGAGGAGAACGGGCGCAGCCCAAAGCAACAGAGTTCGCTGACTGACGGGCGGTCGGTATAACACGAAGTCGCCGTAGCGCTCCGTCATGAACTCCACGATCTCATCGTCGCTGGCTCCGGCGAGCAACATTTCGCGGGTCCGGTCACGAAGATCTTTGGCCAGGTCAGCATTGGAATCGGCAACCGTCTGGTTCTGGCATACCAGGCAGCGAAGCTCGTTGGTCAATTGCTCGTAACGGGCCTGAAGCGCCGGATCGGGAAGCGGGCCTTCACTGTCAATGGCGAAGGCAGAGACGGCCATGCAAAGGGCCAAAAATACGCAGGCTATTCGCGCCATCATCCTCCCCTCCCGTTCATGGACTGGATTCGTGGCATGAACTCGTCCTGCCAGACCTGCAGCGTCATGGGCCCCAGATGCTTGTAGATGACGATGCCGGCGGGATCGATGAGGAAAGTCTCCGGCGCACCGTAAACGCCCCAGTCGAGACCCGCCGCGCCTTCCGGGTCGTAGCCGGTTGCGACATAGGGATCCCCGAGCCTGTCGAGCCATCCCAGCGCATCTTTGCGATCGTCTCGATAATTCAGGCCGTATATCGGAACAACGTTCATTCTGGCCAGCTGCATCAGGGTTTCGTGTTCCTGCCGGCAACCAACGCACCAGGTTGCCCACACATTGAGCAACGTGGGACGGCCCCGGAGATCCTCGTTGCTCACGCGTTTCTCGGGCTCGCGCAGTTCCGAAAGACTAAAGACGGGCGCAGGTTTACCGATGAAGGGCGACGGGACTTCCGAAGGATCCTTCGAAAGGCCAATCCAGAAAAAACCGACGAGGACGGCGAAAATCGCCGCCGGCAGCACGTACCTCATCAGG